>DATCMG010000284.1:0-5772 GCA_036563555.1 Roseomonas sp.
GACATCAGCGGGCCGGTCGAGCGGTAGGGAACATGCGTCATCTCGATCCCAGCTTTGAGACAGAACAGCACGCCGGCGAAGTGCGTCGACGCTCCGACTCCACCAGTGCCATAGGCGACACCGCCCGGATCGCGCTTGGCCGCCGCGATGAGCTCGGGCAGTGTCTTCGTCGCGGCCTTGGGCCCCGCCATGAGCACAACGGGAGAATTTGCTAACATGGTAACGCCTGCAAAATCCTTCAGCGTGTCGTAAGGAAGCCGCTTCTGTATCGCGGGATTGAAGTAGAAGGTGTTGTCCGCTGCCAGGATCGTGTAGCCGTCTGGCTCCGAGCGGGCGACCATCTCCGTTCCAACGACTGTCGTCATGTCCGCACGGTTATCTACCACGACAGTTTGGCCCAGCTGAGCGCTAAGGACAGGTACCAGCTGCCGAATTAGTACGTCGGTCCCGCCTCCCGCTGCCCGAGGCACGATGATTCGGATCGTACGAGACGGGTAGGTGCTTTGCGCGAGAGCTGGCGCAGAGAGAGCCATGCCGACTGAACCGCTTATAGCGCCACGCCGCGTCACAATCATGTGCTGAGCTTTCCTGTCAGTGCCATGTGGCTCGCAGCATCGATCTGCATGCGATGAGCTGCTGTGATGTCTGATTGGGATCGTTCTTGTAGGGCGCATGAGTTGTCAAGCGCAGGAACACCGTGGTTGGGTTGGTCGTCAGCGAGGAGATCGCGCCTGGCTTCTGCTCTGAACAGAGCGAAGCGTCGGTGGCGTGAGGGGAGCCAGCATCCTCCCGCGCCACCCTGACCCCCTCACGTCAGGGCTCTGGGTCGTAGGGCCTGGCTGGTCGGGTCCGACCCAGGGACCTGACGATGACCCCGAGCAAGACCCTCTCGCCCACTCAGGCGCAGATCCTCTCAGCCGCAGCCCAGCACCCGTCGCGGCTGGCTGAGGCACCTGCCGGGCTGCCTGCTGCCGCTCGGAACGCAGCGCTCGGAAGCATGCTGAAGGCCGGCCTGCTGGAGAATTTGAGCGTACCGGGCGGCGCCTCGGTGGTCTTCCGGATCACCGAGGCCGGGCTGGAGACGGTAGGCGAGGGCATCACGACGTACCAGGGGCTGGCGCGAGCGCTGACGAAGAGGGGAGTGGCGACGCCGAGAGGGGGCGGGATCTGGACACATACGACGGTGGCGCGGGTTCTTGAGCGCCTCAGCTCCGAGGTGCCGTTCGGGTGAGATGCCACTCGCACCTGGTCGTTTTGAAACGAGCCGGCTGAAGGCCGGATTTGGCCGGGAGCGGTCCGGCAGCTTTCGGGACGGGAACACAGGACGCTGCATCCGTTCAGCCTGACGCGGGTTCGAGATTTGTCAGGCTCAAGAAGTCATGCGGGCCTGTGCCATATGCCTGCAGCTGGCTGCTTGGCCTAGCGGGCCTTCTGTTCCGAAAATCGAATTAGCTTCGACCCAAATTCAGTGCCCGGCCAGGATCGCATCGGCAATCTTCTCTGCCATCATTAGCGTCGGGATGTTGGTATTAGCGCAGGGCACTACCGGGAACACTGAGGCATCCACCACACGCAGCCCCTCCACCCCGCGTACCCGGCCTGCCGTGTCCACCACCGCCATCGGGTCGTCGTCGCTACCCATGCGGCAGGTGCAGGAGGCATGCCAGACACCGATCGTCGCCTTGCGGACGAAGGCCTCCAGCGCCTCGTCGTCAGCAAGTACCTGCGCCAGGGTAAAACCCTCGACCACGTAGCGTTCGATCAGCGAGCGCCGCAACACCGCCGGCCCGTCTAGCAGCTGCGCCATTACCTTGGTTAACCAACGGTTTCTCACATTGACCACGCCAATCTTGCGTACACGGTCGGTATAGCTCGCCGGGAAGGGGTCACTGGTTACGCCACGCAGGGCGTCGCTGAGCTGGATCGCTGCGAGGTGGCGGAACCCGCTCATCAGCCGATTGAGGTCGCGCCGGTCGGAAAGCAGATTAAACTCGACGACTGGCTCCTGCCGCCAGTCCGGCGAGGCCAGGCGCACTTGGCCGCTTTCAGAATACGTCTTGTTCACGAAGAGCAGTAGCGAGGCGATCTGCTCCCCTACCGCGTGCCAAGCCGACTTGCTGAGGACCGCGACGAACATGTCGCTGGGCGGTGCTCCTGGCAGCTCCGAGGAGTAGCGCAGCCCGACCTGAATGTGCCGGCGGGTGTTCTGCCCGGTCATACGAGCGTGACGGTGGACGAAGGAGGATAACGAGACTGAGGGATGATCCATGAGCCTCTGCCCCACCCCTGGAAGTGGAACCAGCACCGAAATGCCGAGGTCCCGCAGGTGGCCGGGAGGACCAATGCCAGCGCGCAGCAGCTGCGCCGGGCTGTCGAGGGCGCCGCAGGATAGAATTACCTCTTTACCGCGGAACTCCTGCTCCCGTCCGCGGACGAGCGCGCGGATGCCTACGCAGCGTACGCCCTCAAACAACAGGGCCATAACCTGCGTATCCGTCGAGATCAGTAGGTTGTCCCGCTGCCGCGTTTCTGCGTCCAGGTAACCGGCTGCGGCTGAAACACGCTGCTCCCCGGCGTTGGAGATGATGACTGGGAAGTAGCCGTTCTCAAACAGGCCATTCTGGTCCGGTAGATACTGGTATCCCGCCTGCTCAAATGCCGCCGCTGCCGCTTTCGCGTGGCCGTCCCAGTGCTCCGGCATGATACGGCGGACCGGGATGCGGCCCTCCTTGCCATGGAGCACACCGTCGAAGTCGAGGTCACGCTCGACCTTGCGGAAGTAGGGCAGGACGTCGTTCCAGCCCCAGCCCTCGGCGCCGCGCGCTTCCCATTCGGCGTAGTCAGTTGGTGCGCCGCGGTTGGCAAGCTGGCCGTTGATCGAGGAACCGCCGCCGAGTACACGCGCCTGCTCGTATTTGCGCAGAGGCGGCCGGTCAGTATGGGGAGCGTTGTGCGAGATGGGTTGGGTATGGACCTTGAGGTCAGTCCAGTGAAAGCGCGGGTCGAAATAGGCGGTGCCCGGATAGCTATCAAGGATTTCCGCCGGCACTCTGCCCGGCGGTGTGTCCTGGCCAGCCTCACAGAGCAGCACCTTGTGCGCGGCCCGCGTTGAGAGGCGGTTGGCGAGAACCGACCCGGCCGAGCCCGCGCCGACAATAATCGTGTCGTACACTGTGCGTTTCCCTCACGAAACGTAGCTATTCGCCTAGCATGGCAACGCTCCCGCGGCAACGAGGCCGCTGAGCTGTTACCAACCTTACGTAGCCGAGTGACCTTGAGGCTTTTGTATCTTGGCCATCTGAATTCAGCGCCACAGGCCTTCAATCCAAGCTCCAGCAATGCGGGTGGGTAATGGTGTGGCTGCTGTATTTCAGATCCAGTCAGGATCCACCCCTAATATTCCAGCAGCCATTGACGTTTCTTGCAGAGTAGGTGTGTGCCTCGGTGTCGATCGGCGCCGGTTAGCACTCCACCTCCGGACTTCAGCAATTGTGATGAGCATGGCGCCCGCACTGCGGCGAGTGCATCGTCCTTTCCAGCACGAAGGTGCAGCCGTGCGGGAGATGGAGAAGCGGAATGAGTTGGTCGGCGGCGCAGTACACGCAGTTCGAGGATGAGCGCACGCGGCCGGTGCGGGACCTGTTGGCCCAGCTTGCCAAGCGGCCGGTGGCGGCGGTGATGGATCTTGGCTGCGGCCCCGGCAACTCCACTGAATTGCTGCGGGCGCGCTTCCCCGGCGCGGCCGTGTCGGGCCTCGATAGCTCGGCAGATATGCTGGCAGCGGCACGGCGGCGCCTGCCGGAGGTGGAATTCATGCTTGGCGACATCGCGGCCTGGCACGGGCCCGAGCGCTATGACGTGATCCTGGCCAATGCCTCGTTGCAATGGGTGCCGGACCACGCGGTGCTGCTACCAGCGCTGCTGGAGCGCCTGGCGCCGGGCGGGCAACTTGCGGTGCAGATGCCCGACAATCTCGATGAGCCGGCGCACCGGCTGATGCGCGAGGTAGCGGCGGCGGAGCCCTGGGCAGCGAAACTGGCGGCGGCCGGGGCGGCCCGGGCGCCGCGCCGCGGGGTGGATTGGTATTTCGGCATGCTGCGCGGACTGGGTGCGCGGGTGGATGTATGGATCACCACTTACCACCACCCGCTGGCAGGCGGCGCGGCGGCCGTGGTGGAATGGTTCAAGGGCAGCGGGCTTCGGCCCTTTCTCGACCCGCTCGACGAGGCGGAGCGGGCGGAGTTCCTGCAGCGCTATAAGGCCGAGGTGGCGCGGGCCTATCCCGCGCTGGAGGACGGCACCGTGCTGCTGCCCTTCCCAAGACTGTTCTTCGTCGCGACGCGCCAGTGAAGCGGCCAGGCCGCTTAGGAGAAGCAGAACCTATCCTTATATGGCCGCTTCAGGCGAGAGGCACGAACAGCCAATAACTGTTCAGCTTACCTGTGGGACGATCTCGCTGCTTGCTGGGACGCCTTATTTGGACAGAAATCGTTTAGGCAGAATATCCGCCCCAGGGCATCTGACCGCTGCGCCTGGCATGGCATCCACGCTCGGAAGGCGATCGTCTTCGTCATCGGGCGGCAGGGACTGAGGCCGAGCCTCCAAAGGCCTCCAGCACCGCCTCCAACGCTTCCGGCGTTACCCTTACAGACCCGGCGAACGGATGGTCGATCAATACAACGACGAACAATGACATCGAGATTACCAGTCCCAGCATTGCCGACATCAACGCCTGCGCTCGCAAATTTTCAGTTCCGAAGAAGAACGTGAAGCCGATCGTCAGGGCGGCGCCGGTAAAGAGCACCAGCCACACCACGCCCGGCACCGTGCCAGATGCGAGGCCCAGCCGCTGTCGCCTGGCCTGGGTCAGCTTGTCGAGCTGGCCCAGGATTTCCGACAGAAGTGGCGCACCACGCGAGCCATTTGGCTCGTAGGCGAGAGCGGTGCCGTAGACATCCGTCAAGATGCGGGTGACATCGCGACTGGACCCGCCGCGAGCCATCGCCGGCCAGTCGTCGGCGACGGCTGCATGTAGGTATCGCGCCAGCTCGGCGCGTAGTTCCTCCTGCGCCTTGGGTTCGAGGCCGCCCGACAGCCGATACATTGAGGCAATCGCACCGGCCTCCTGCGCGACCGTATTCTCGGCCTCGTGGTACTTCTCCCAGACGATGATCACGGCGAAGGCGAGTTGGACGGCGTAGACGACGCCCAGGGTCGCGAATTTGAAGCCGGCCACCTCATTGTGGGCCGAAAGCCGTTCGAGAGAAACGTGTCGGCGGACGAGCGGCGGGCCGAGGAGCGCGGCCAGCGTCATGCCGCCGACCAGTAGAACCCCCAATAGCCAAAGGGGTAGAGCGACGAGGTGCAGCATTAGGTCCATGGCAGCGCCGCTCCCGAGATGCCGTATCCCGGCCGACGCCCGGGAGTACCACTGCGAGATCGCACCGAAACCATGGCACATAGCGGCGACGTGTGCCTACTCTGGGTTTAGCTCTGGCCGACTCAAGCGGAAGTGCAGAGCCTCCGTCCTCGATCCACTCGGGGTGGCCTCACTGAGCCCAGTAGCGGGACAGGCCGCCTGGCCAGCGGGCTGTTGCCCTTGAGAGGTTGGATCGCGGAAGGTCTGGTTCCCACCCATCGCAGAAGTCTGCGTATCAAAACCCCTGCATTAGTGATGTCTGCTTCTGAGTATTGGCGAGATGCCCATTATGGTCCGAGATGGGCGCGGAGCGGCCCCTCGTCTCGGGCCGAGCAGGCTACCCGCACGGCGTA
>DATCMG010000288.1:0-4058 GCA_036563555.1 Roseomonas sp.
GGATAGGTGATGAGGGGATGGTCATCCAGTGCCGCCGGATCGACCGCATCCTCCGCTACCAGGGGATGATCCAGCGGCAGCGCGAGGAGCAGCGGCTCGCGCTCCAGCCGGGCGGCGCGCAGGTCGTGGCCGGTCGCGGTCGGGCGCAGCAGCCCTGCATCGATGCTGCCCGCGCGCAGCGCCAATAGCTGGTACTGGGTCACCATCTCCCGCAGGTTCAACTCGATCCCGGGCACACCCGCGCGGATCAGGGCGACAAGGCGCGGCAGCACCGCGTAGCTTGATGCAACGGTGAAGCCGAGCGTCACGCTTCCCGTCTCGCCCCGCGCAGCGCCTCCTGCGCGGCACCCTCGGCCATGCGGAGCATCCGGCGGGACTGGTCCAGGAACACCCGCCCCGCCGGGGTCAGGCGCATCGCCCGGTTGCTGCGGAGAAGCAACGCGAAACCCAGATCATGCTCCAGAAGCTGGATCTGCCGGCTCAGCGGCGGCTGGGTCATGTTCAGCCGGGCTGCGGCGCGGCGGAAATGCAGCTCCTCCGCCACGGCCACGAAGCAGCGGAGCTGGCCCAGTTCGAACATTGATCCAGTTTGCGTATCGAACGATCCGCATTCAAGCTTGGACAAGCATCGGTCCGGGCCGTTACGCCGGTGGGTGCAGAAGGCTCCTCGAAGGGCCGCCAGAACGAATAAGGGAAACGATCGAGATGAAGCGCCGCGACCTTCTCAGCACCACCCTTGCCGCGACGGCACTCTCCACGCTCGCGGCCCCGGCCGTCCGGGCCCAGAATTTCGACCATACGCTCCGCATCATCGTCCCCAACGCGCCGGGCGGTACCAGCGATATCCTCGCGCGCCTGATCGCACCGGAGCTGACCCGTGCCCTCGGCCAGAATGTGGTGGTGGAGAACCGTGCGGGCGCGGGCGGTAATATCGGCGCCGATGTCGTGGCCAAGAGCCCGCCGGATGGTCACACCCTGCTGCTGATGGACGTGACCACCATCGCCACCAACCCGGCGCTCTTCCCCCGGCTGCCCTTCGACAACCAGAAGGACCTGGCACCGGTCACGATGCTGATCTACGCGCCCTACATCCTGGGAGTTGCGAATGCCCTGCCGGTGCGGGATGCGGCGGGGCTCGCGGCTTATGCCAAATCCGCCCCGCGCCCGCTCAATGGCGGGAATTCGGGCGTCGGCACCGCCTCGCATCTCACATTGATCGAACTGGCCGATGCCTGGGGGCGGGAGATGACGCATGTCCCCTATCGCGGCGGTGCCCCGGCGCTGACCGCCGTCGTCTCGGGCGAGGCCGACCTGACCATCGCGGGCGCCACGCAATCCCAACCCTATGCGGTGGGCGGCCAAATGCGCGCTGTGGGCGTCACCGGCACGCACCGCCTTCGCTCCCTGCCCGATGTGCCTACCTTCCGGGAATTGGGCTGGCCGGCGGTCGATGCCGGCACATGGCAGGGGATCATGGTCCAGGGCAACACGCCCCGCCCGGTGGTGGAACGCCTGCACAAGGAGCTGAGCGCGATCGTGGCCCTGCCTGCCATCGCCGCCCGCCTGACTGAGCTGGGCGCCGAGCCGCGCACCGAAGGGCCGGACGCCTTCCGAAACTGGCTGACGCAGACGACCGAGACCTATACGCGGCTCATCCGCGCCAACAACGTGCGGCTCGACTAGGCCCGCCGGGCGCCTCCCCCTTCCGCGGGGCAGCCCGAACTCCAGCATACCTTGCACACATCCCGCGGGTGCCAGCCGCCCGCGGCGAGGCCGTGTCGCCTTCAGCCGGAATCCCGACCATGACCACCCCCGCCATCCGGCGCCCGCACGATGCCCTTGCCCGCCTCGCCGCGGACCTCTTCGCCGCCGCCGGGCTGGATTCCGCCAAGGCGGAAGCCATGGGGCGGCTGCTGGTGCTGACGGACATGATGGGCCGCCACACCCGTGCGCCTGCCGGGCGAGAAGGCCGCGCGCCTTGTCGCGCAGGCGGAAGGCGTTCCGGTGCCGGTTCCGCTGGTGGAGGCCCTGCGCGGCCATGCGGCGCGGCTTGGAGTGAATGTGGCGGTGCTGGGCTGACGGATCGCGGGGAAGGCATTTCCGTGCTGGTGGGCCAGTTCAACTGGCGCCCACGACAAACCCGAAGAAAAAGATAAGGGGTCCGGGGAGAATTCCTTCTCCCCGGCCTTTTTCCTTAGCCCCGGCGCAGCGCCCGCATCGTGGCGAAGGCCAGCGCCGTCTTCACCGCCGTGCCCGGCACAAAGAGCAGGAAGCCGGCCATCCAGGCCTTCTCCCAACCGACGAAGCTCGCGAGCCAGGCGATGCCCGGCACGAAAACGACGAGATGCGCCACTGTCAGCACCATCGCCTGGCGCAGCGCGCCACGGCCGGCGAGGCCGGCGATCCAGGCCGAGGCCACGAAGCCGAGCAGGAAGCCCGCCGTCGGACCCATCAGCGCGGCGGGACCGCCGGTGCCATGGGCGAAGACCGGCAGGCCCATCGCGCCTTCGGCGAGGTAGAGCAGCACGGCGGCAGCGCCCATGCGCGAGCCACCCAGCGCGCCGAGCAGCAGCACCGCCAGCGTCTGCAGCGTGGCGGGCACCGGCCACATGGGCAGGCTGACCTGCGCCGAGGCCGCCAGCACGGCCGAGCCCATCAGCGCCATCGACCAGAAGCGGAGCGCCGGCCGCGCGGCGAAAGCCTGGATGGCGGTCATCATCAAATCCCCTTCCTGCGGGCGCCGCGCGCCCCGGAGCCTCGGCTTGCCACGCCGCCCGCATCCTCGGCAAGCGGGCCCTCGGCCAGGGCCAAAAGGCGGCGGATTGCGGTGGGGAGGGCGGCGCGGGCGGCGCCGGGTTCCATCCAGACCATGCCGGGTGGCGCGGGTGATTCCGGGGCGGCGGCCTCGGCCAGCAGCATGTCGAGATCCATGTGGGTGAAGCCGTGATGCGCGACGCCCCGGCGCAATTCCCAGGAAAGGCCGGGGAGGGGGGCATGGGGCAGGGCCTCCTCCAGCGACCAGGGTTCCTCCCGCCAGGGGGAGCCGGGGATTTCGAGCATGCCGCCCAGAAGGCCCTCCGGCGGGCGGTGGCGCAGAAGCAGGCGTCCGGCGGGGTCGCGGGCCAGGAAATGCAGGCCGTGGCGCATGCCGCGCGCGGGCTTGGGCGTCTTCACCGGCAGCGTGTCCTGGATGCCGAGGTGCTGCGCGGCGCAGTCCTCCCGCCACGGGCAGATCGCGCAAGCCGGGCGGCGCGGGGTGCAGATCGTGGCGCCAAGGTCGAACAGCGCCTGCACGAAGTCGCCGGGCCGGGCCCTTGCTTCCTCCTGCTCCATGAAGCGCGCGGCGGCTGGGGCGATCAGGCGCCGGGCGCCGGGCAGGGGATCGCGGATCGCGAGAAGCCGGGCCACGACCCGCTCCACATTGCCATCCACGGGCACCGTCGGGCGATTGAAGGCGATGGCGGCCACCGCGGCGGCCGTGTAGGCGCCGATTCCAGGTAGCTCGCGCAGCCCGGCCTCCGTGTCCGGGAAGCCGCCGCGCGCGGCCACGGCCTTGGCCGCCGCATGCAGGTTGCGGGCGCGGGCATAATAGCCAAGCCCCGCCCATTCGGCCGCCACATCCTCCCAAGGGGCTGCCGCCAGGGCACCAATATCGGGGAAGCGGGCGAGGAAGCGGGCATAGCGTGGCCCGACCGCCGCGACGGTGGTCTGCTGGAGCATCACCTCCGATAGCCAGATGCGGTATGGATCGGCCTCGCCCCGCCAGGGCAGGGTCCGGCGGTGGCGGTCATACCAGGCCAGGAGCGGGCCGGCGGGCGGGGGATCGGGGATGGCGTCAGGCAAAGCGCGGGCAGGGGAGGGCGGGACGGGCGCCGAGGCAAGCCCCCCAGGGCGCAACGCGTCCCCAGGGCGCAGCGCGTACCCAGGGCGCGATGCGTCGCTTGGGCGCCCGGCTCCGCGCCGCCGTGTCACCCCGGACAAGCCCGTCGCACCCCCGGAGGAGCGCCCGCGCACCCCGCCGCCCGAGGATTCCCGGCGGCCCGAACTCGGCCTACGCC
>DATCMG010000310.1:0-2799 GCA_036563555.1 Roseomonas sp.
GCGCCGCATCCTGCGCAAGATCGCCGCGAACGAGACGGACAGCCTCGGCGACACCTCGACCCTCGCGGACCCGACGGTGGTGCAGGACCTGATCGGGAACCGGGTAGGATGAGCCCGCCCCCGGCATGCGGCCATCTGCGGCACCGCCCTTGCACCCCTTGCGCGTGGATGCCGCGATGACCGACCGCACGCCACAGGACCTTCCGCGCGTGGAGGGGGACCGCCTTCTCCCCGCCGATCCCGAGCCCTTCCCAATTCTGCCCGCCCGCACCGCCATGATCGTGGTGGACATGCAGAATGCCTATGCCTCGAAGGAGGGCTATCTCGACAAGGCGGGCTTCGACCTTTCCGGCGCGCAATCCGTGATCGGCAAGGTCACCCAGGCCGTGGCCGCCGCGCGGATGCTCGGCATCACCATCGTCTGGTTCCAGAATGGCTGGGATCCCGAGGGGATCGAGGCGGGCGGCCCCGGATCGCCCAATTACTGGAAGTCCAACGCGCTGCGCCTGATGCGCGAGCAGCCGGAACTGACCGGCACGCTGCTGGCCAAGGGCACATGGGATTACGCGCTGCTGCCGCAGATGCAGCGCGCGCCGGGCGACATCCTGATCCAGAAGCCGCGTTATGGCGGCTTCAGCGGCACCCAGTTGGAAATGACCCTGCGGGCGCGGGGAATCCGCGACATCCTCTTCTGCGGCGTCGCCACCAATGTCTGCGTGGAAACCACCCTTCGCGAGGCCTTCCACCGCGAGTTCTGGCCGGTGCTGATCGAGGATGCCTGCTGGCAGGGCGGCCCGCGCTTCGTCCATGACGCGACGGTGTTCAATGTCCGCAGCTTCTTCGGCTGGGTGACGACGACCGCGGCGCTGACAGGCCTGGCCGGGGGATAGTTCCGCCGGAAAGCGCCTGCTTCAGGGGATCCTGGCCCTCCGGCCGCGGCTTCTCCGCATCCCAGCGCCGCGCCGGCGGGGCTGGCGCCCCGTTCCCGGGCGTCCCACCATGGGGCGGCATGTCTGCCCTGCCCGACGATCCCGCTCGCACCCGCCGGCTGATCACCCTCTATGGCCTGACCGCCTTCACCACCTCTCTCGCCTCCCGCAGCCTGGATCCCATCCTGCCGGAGATCGCGCGCGACTTCGCGGCGGCTACGGACCAGGTGGCTCTGCTCGCCTCGGCCTTCGCGCTGCCCTATGCGCTGATCCAGCCATTTCTCGGGCCCGTGGGCGATGCGCTGGGCAAGCGCCGGATCATCGGCCTTGCCACCCTCCTCACGGGGCTGGCCCTCGTCGCCTGCGCCCTGACGCCCTCGCTCGGCCTCCTCTTCGCCTTCCGCGCCCTGGCGGGGGCGGCGGCGGGCGGCATCTACCCGCTTGTCATCGCCACCTTCGGGGACCGCGTGCCGGCCGCCGGGCGCCAGGTGGCGCTCAGCCGCCTCCTGGCCTTCTCCACCGCAGGGCAGATTGCTGGCGGCGTTGCCTCGGGGCTGGTGCATGGGTTGGTGGACTGGCGCGGCATCGTCGGTGGCGGGGCGGTGGCGGTGCTCGCCATGGGGCTGGTGCTGTGGCGCGACCTGCGGCGCGAGCCCGACCGGGCTGCCGGCCGCCTGGACGCCGCCGCTGCGGCGCGCCGCTATGGCGAGATCGTCCGGCTGGGCAGCGCACGCATCATCTATGCTTCGGTGGCGGCGGAGGGTCTCTTCGTCTTCGGCCTGTTTCCTTATCTGGCGGCGCTGGTGGCCGGGTGGGGCCTGGGCGGGCCGGCCCAGGCCGGCTTCGCGATCGGCGCCTTCGGGGCATCGGGCATCGCCTATACCTTCCTCGCCGGACCGATGCTGTCGCGCCTGGGGCTGCCGGCCATGCAGCGCCTGGCGGGGGTGGTGGTCGGGCTCGGCTTCACCTTCATCGCCTTCGCGGGCTGGCATGCCGGGGCAGGGGCGGTTCCGCTCGGGATTCTTCCGGTTATTATCGGGATGTTCGCCATCGGCCTCGGCTATTTCACCATGCACAACTCGCTCCAGATGCGGGTGACCGAGATCGCGCCCCGGGCCCGTGGCTCGGCGGTGGCGCTGCACGCCTTTTCCTTTTTCGTCGGCCAGTCGCTGGGGCCGCTCCTGTTCGGGGCCCTGCTGGCGCAGATGGGGGCCGTGGCGGCGCTGCTGGTCAGCGGCGCCGCGATGCTGACGCTTGGGCTGGTGCTGTCGCGGGTGCTGCGGCCGAGACAGGAGGGCGCCCGCGTTACCACCCGACACGATCCTTGATTTCGACGCCCCGCCCGCTTTGCGCTAAGGGGCGTGCCATGCCGCAAGACTCTCAGCCCCTTCCCCCCATCGGCCTGTTCGATGTCCGCGCCCAGCAGGCGCTGATCCGGCCCGAGATCGACCGCCGCATCGCGGCCGTGCTCGATTCCGGCCGCTTCGTGCAGGGACCGGAGGTGGAGGAGCTGGAGCGCGCCCTGGCCGCCTTCGCCGGTGTCGGCCATTGCGTCGGCGTGTCCTCCGGCACGGATGCGCTGCAGATCGCCATGATGGCCGAGGGCATTGGCCGCGGCGACGCCGTCTTCCTGCCCGCCTTCACCTATACCGCGACAGCCGAGGTGCCGCTGGTGCTCGGCGCCACGCCGGTCTTCGTGGATGTGGATCCGAAGACCTTCAACCTCGATATCGCGGACCTGCGCCGCCGCCTCGCCCTGGTGAAGGCCGAGGGCAAGCTCCGCCCCCGTGCCGTGGTGGGCGTGGACCTGTTCGGCCTGCCCGCCGACTGGCCCGCCATCGAGGCGATCTGCGCCGAGGAAGGCATGTTC
>DATCMG010000311.1:0-7052 GCA_036563555.1 Roseomonas sp.
TGGGGCTCCGACTGGCCCTCCTTCGAAAAGGCGGACTCGGCGAACCGCAAGCTGCTGGAAGCCGCGACGGCCTGGCTCGCCACCACGCGCGACCGCGACGCCGCGCGGCAGGCCGAGCTCGACGAGCTGCTGGGCCTGACCATGGCGGCGCGCAAGCCGGCGGCGAAAGAGAAGCGCGCCGTCTTCCACTACACCGCGCCCAGCCAGGTGCATGCGGTACGCGTGCTGGACAGCCGCACGCGCCGCACCTTCCCGCAGGGCGGCGTAGAGCCGGCGCGGCTGCTCGGCGACACGCTGGACGACCAGGTGCCGGACGCGCCGGCCCGCAACGCGCGGGAGGTGCTGCTGATCATCGCATCCACCCCCGTGCTCGGGCCGGAGCTGATGGAGCGGATGATCCAACCGCTCGCCGTGCGCGGCTTCGACGTGGCGCGCGCCTGGAAGAGCCGGGCGGAGGATGCGGATGCGCAGCCCGAGGGCAGCAAGCCCGCCGGCTCCGCGCTGGCCTTCGCGGAGGGCCGCACGCGCGGCGACTTCTTCGCCGACACGGAGACCTGGCCCTCCAACGATGCGGCACTGCAGGAGCTACTCGCGCGGCTCGCTAACCATCCGCGCGTCGTCGTGCTCGGCGGCGACGTGCATTACGGCCTGTCGCTTGCGATGGACCGCTGGGGCCGCAAGGGCACCGCCTGGGAAACCTCGCGCATCGTCCAGCTGACGTCCTCCGCCGCGCGCAATGCGCTGATGCCGGAGGCCGAGGCGGTCTATCGCGGCTGGCACACGCTGAGCCTTTGGCTCGCGCCGGGGGGTCTCGAGGGCGTCGGCTGGAAGGGCAAGGCCAAGCTGACCGTGCCGGGCGGGGCCGACCTCTCCCTGCTGCAGCGCCGCCGGCTGGAGGAGGAGGAGCCGGCCCTGCTGCGCACGGAGGGCTGGCCGAAGGGTGTCGCGGAGGATCCGGCCAGCCCGCCCGACTGGGCCTGGCGTATGATCACCTCCCGCGACAGCCGCCCGGACGAGGAGCGCGGCGCGGCGCTGGCCGAGCCCGCCGCGCGAATTGCGGAGAAGGTGAAGACGGCGATCGACCTGCCGCGCGGCCTCGATCGCGCGAAGCGCGCAGCGGAGGCACATGCCGCGGCGCTCGGCGACCGCTTCATGCCGCTGCGCGAGGCGGTGCTGGCGAATAATGTCGGCATCATCCGCTTCGAGGTGAACGGCGCGGGCGAGCCGGTCGCGGTGGTGCACGACCATGTCTCCAGCACGCGCCGCGACTACCCGGAGGACAAGGTGGTGCCGATCCCCGGTGGCAAGCCCTTCGGCTTCGGCGCCGACATCTCGCAGGGCCATCCGCATACGCGCTTCGTCATCTCGCTCGCGGTCGAGGGCGCGCGGCCCACCCTGCCGAAGGCGGGCGGCTGATGCCGGCCCGCACCGACATTCCCAGCCCGGTCTCCGCCCTCCGGCGCTGGACTCGGCTGGCGCTGGACGGCATGCGGCGCGCGGCGGAAAGCCCGGCGCTGCTCGCCCACGTGAAGCGCGAGATCGGGCTGCCGGCGACGCCGCCGCCGCCCGACACCGGCACGCTGCTCGACGACATCCGCCTGCAGGAGAAGAAGCTCGCCGAGGCGGAGGACGCCGCCCTCGACGACGCGCTCTTCGAGATGTTGAACGGCCTCGGCGAGATCCGGCGGCTGGCGGAGCGGCTGCTCGGCACCGGCGACCTTGGGG
Organism: Roseomonas sp.; assembly: GCA_036563555.1. Classification (GTDB taxonomy): domain Bacteria; phylum Pseudomonadota; class Alphaproteobacteria; order Acetobacterales; family Acetobacteraceae; genus Roseomonas. The sequence continues at coordinate 1,726 of DATCMG010000311.1, forward strand.
ACAAGGCGGCCGACACGGTCTATGCGCTCTGTACGCTGCTGGCCGCCGAAACGGTGCGGGCGGAGCTGCCGCTGCTGCATGCCTCGCTGCGGCTTCTGATGCTTGGCTACGAGCGGCTGGAGGAAGCGCCGCGCCTCGATCCGGTGGCCATCTTCCATCGCCTGACCGGCAAGGCCGAGCGCGACGGTCTCCGGCGCTTCGGCGGCAAGGATGCGCTAGCCGGCATCGCGATGCCGGCGCTGCTGCTCATACTGCGGCTTGCCGCCGCGAAGACGGCGCGCAGCCCGGGCGACGTCAAGGCTCTGCCGCCGGGCGCCATCTATCTCTCGCCGGGCGAGACCGGCGGCATCGCCTTCGCAACGGGGTGGGAGCCGGTGCCGCCTGCGCCCGATGCACCCGTCGCGGTGGACGAGGTGCAGACGTTGCTCTCGCGCGCGCTCAGCGTCTCCTTCGGTGGCGCGCTGCACGTCAAGGGAAAGGACGGCCCGGCGGACAGCGCCGAGACGAATTTCGTGCTGAGCGCCCTCGCCCTTGACGCGGAGGATGGCGGGCCCGGCTTCCTCTTCCGCGCCGGCACGCTCGCCGTGGATGCCAGGTTCGAGTTGCCGAAACGGGGCAGCAGCCCGGTCGCACGCAGGCTCAAGGTGAAAGCAAAGGACAGCTCGGCGGCCACGCTGCTCTGGCGCACCACGGACAACACGCTCGATGTCTCGGGCGACGCCGGGGTGCCGGATATCGAGATCTCCTTCCAGTTCGAGGGCGTGCCGGACGTGCCCGCGTTTCGCATCGGCACCGAGGGCAAGTCGCGGCTCGACCTCCGCAGCCTCGCGGCCGGCTGGCGGCTCGGGAAGGTCGGGAGCGGGCTGTTCCTCAAGATCACGGATGCCGAGCTGGTGCTGCAGCCCGGCGATGCGAGCGGGCTGGTAGGCGAGATCTTCGGCGCCCTCGGCGTGGGCAAGCTCGCCGCGAAGCTTTCCGCGCAGCTACTGCTCGACGCAAAGCGCGGCTTCCTGCTGGATGGCGCGGCGGGGCTGAAGCTCCGCCTGGCATCCGGGCTCGATGCGGGAAGCGCCAGTTCGGCGGCGGCCATTCGGGCGGACTACATCGACCTCGAGCTCGGGCCCGGGAAGAAGGGGGGCATCGGCCTCGGTATCCGCTCCGCCGGCGGCTTCCGCCTCGGGCCGCCGGCGCTCGGCCATTTCGCCGCGAGTCTCGATCGCTTTGGCTTCGACGTGGAGTTCGCGGGCCGGGAGAAGGGTGGGCTGAAGATGCAGCCTCCGAAGGGCATCGGCGTGTCGCTCGACATTGGCCTCGTCAGCGGCGGCGGCTACCTGCTGCTCGACTTCGAGAAGGGAGAATTCGCCGGCGCGCTGGACCTGACGCTCTGCGGCTGGATCGCGGTGAAGGCGATTGTGATCCTCTCCACCCGCCGCCCCGGCTCCACTTTCGGCGAGGAGCCGCCGCCCTACGCTTTCTTCGCCCTCGTCTATGCCCGCTTCCCCGGCGGGCTCGAGATCTTCCTACGCCTGACGCTGAACGCGGTGGGCGGCATGATCGGCCTGCACCACGGCTTCGACCAGGCCGCGCTGCTGGCCGCCCTGCCGAGCGGCGCGATGGACGACGTGCTCTTCCCCGAGAACCCAGTGGGCGAGGCGCCGCGCATCATCTCTACCCTCAAGACCATCTTCCCAGTCAGGCGCAACGCGATGACGCTCGGGCTGATGGCGGAGATCGGCTGGGGATCGGACCAGATCTCCTCGGTGCGGCTCGGGATCATTCTGCCCTTTGACAACTGGAGCGGCGATCGGCGCACCTCGCTCGACCGCATTATCCTGCTCGGCCGCCTTGCGATCGAGTGCTTCCGCAGCCTGCCGGACCCGATCCGCTTCTCGATCAAGGTGGACGTGGTGGGAGAGATCCAATTCTCCCCGGCGCAGGCGCGGCTCTATGGGCAGCTGCGTGATAGCCGGCTCGGGCCGATCGCCATCCAGGGCTCGGCCGCGCTCTCCTTAGGCTTCGGCGACAATGCGCACTTCCTGATCTCAGTCGGCGGCTTCCATCCGCGCTTCGAGCCGAAGCCGGAGTGGCTGCCACCGATGGACCGCGTCGGCGCAACCTACGACATCGGTCTCGTGAAGGCCTGGGTCCGCGGTTACTTCGCGGTGGCCGCCGGTACGCTGCAGTTCGGAGCCGAGTTCGGCGTCCGCTACAAATTCGGCCCCATCTCGCTCGGCGCCAGTTTCGCCCTCGACGCGCTGATCCACACCAGCCCCTGCTTCCGCTTCGAGGTCGCGGTGCGCGGCGCCGCCGACATCAGCTTCCGCGGCCGACGCCTGCTCGGCGTCGCCTTCGAGGGCGAGCTGTCCGGCCCCGGGCGCTGGCGGCTGAAGGGCCATGCGGAGGCGAAGATCCTCTTCTTCACCGTCGAGGTCTCCTTCGACGAGAGCTGGGGTGACGACCCCGCGCCGCAGCCGCCGGTCATCACTCAGGCCCAGCTGAAGGCGCAGCTGCAGCGCGACCTCGCCGCGCGGGAGAACTGGGTAGTAGCGCTGCCCTCCAGCACGCCGACCATGTTGACCTTCGCCGAGGGCCCGGCGCCGAAGGCCGGGGAGATCGTCGTCCATCCCTTCGCGACGCCAGGCTTCGTGCAGCGCCGCCTGCCGCTCGGCGTGCAACTGCAGCGCCTGGGACGCTCGCCGGTGGAGGGCGCACCGCGGATCGGCCTCCCCATGCTCTCGCTGAACGGCACGCCCCTGCCGGAGGCGGAGACGCTGACGGAGTTCTTCCCGGTCGCCGAGTATTTCGATGTGCCGGAGAACGAGCGCCTGACTCGCCCCGGCTTCCAGCGCATGGCGGCGGGCGTGCAGACGGCCGGCAGCGGCGGTTTCACCTGCGCGCCGCCGCACGAGGTTAGCGTGGAGTATGAGGAGGTGCCGCTCGGCGAAGAAGGCAGCCTCGCTGTCGCCATGGTGCCTGAAGGGCTCGCGATTCTTGATCTGCTGGCGGATTCTGCGGCGCGCGGCGACCTCCGGCGCGCGGCGCGCTTTGCTGTGCCGAAATCCGAGAAGGTGCGGGTGAAGGCGGGCGACTGGTCGATGGCGGAGGCCGGCACGCTCGCGCCCCGCGGCACCGCCGCGCCGGCCTGGGCGGCCGCATCCCCCGCTGCGCTGCGGGCGATGGGGGCGGTCCCCGCCGAGGCATTTCTGGTCGAAACCTTCGAGCTGGCGGGGTGAGGGGCGATGCACCGCTACCGTTTCTTCTCCTGGGTGCGCCGCGGCCTTGGGGCTGCGCTCGTGCCGGCGGGCAGCGTGCCGGCGCGCGGGCGGGCGGAACTCGCGGTCGGCATCAGCCTGGGCGCGGAGAATATCGGCGCGGTGCGCAGTTTCCTGATGCTCGGCCCGGGCGACGTGCTCGGCCTCGACCCGAGGCTGGTGGTGAGGCAGGAGCCGCGGCCCGGCACGCGCGACTTCGAGCCGAACATGCTCGCCGCCGTGGAGTTCGACCCGCCGGACCTGCCCTGGATCGTCGCCACCGTGCCGCCGGACGGCGAGAAGCTGCGGCCCTGGCTCGTTCTCGTCGTGCTGGACCGGGACCGGGTGCCGGGCGTGCGGGTGCGGCCGGGCCGACCGCTGCCCTACATCGAGGTGCCGGACGGCGAACTGCCCGACCTTTCGCAGTCCTGGGCCTGGGCCCATGGCCAGCGCCTGGCGCTGGAGGGCAGCGGCGACGATGCGGGCGAGATGGCGCGGCGGCCGGAGTTGAACGTCTCCCGCCTGGTCTGCCCGCGGCGCCTCATCGCGGAGCGGCGCTGGCTGGCCTGCGTGGTGCCGGCATGGGATGCAGGGCGGCGCGCCGGGCTCGGGGAGGCTCCTGGTGACCCCGATGCGCCGCTCGCGGAGGCTTGGGGGCTTGGCCAGGCCGCGACGCTGCCCGTCTATCACCACTGGGAGTTCGAGACCGGCGAGGACGGCGATTTCGAGGTGCTGGCGCGCCGCTTGGTGCCCGCCCCCGCCACCATCCCCGAGCCCGGCAGCGAGGAAGCCCGCCGGGGCTTGATTTGGCTCGGCGCCGCTGATGGCCGCGCCGACACTCTGGCCGCGCTGCCGCCCAGCGGAGACAAGGCCGAGATCCGGCAGGAGGCGCCTCTGGAGGTACCCGGGCGCGAGACGAGCACGGACGAGGTCCCGGCTGCCTTCGTCGAGGCCGCCCGCCGCGCCACCACGCCCACCGAACCCGGGCCCGACGGCCTGACGGAGCTGCTCCCACCGCTGCATGGTGCCGCGCATGTTCCGCGCGACGCACCGGATCCCGCCCGCATGACCTCAGACTGGTTCGACGAGTTGAACCTCGACCCGCGCACCCGCATCGCAGCGCGGCTCGGCGCGGATACCATCCGCCGCTATCAGGAGGACCTGATGCAGGCAGCCTGGGAGCAGGTGGGCGAGGTACTGGCGGCCAATGCGCAGCTCGACCGTGGGCGGTTTGCCGCTCTGGTCAACACGCGCCTGGTGGAGCGCCACGTCCGGCGCCTGCCGCCGGAGCGCGTGCTCGCCATCACCTCCGTCCTGCACGCCCGGACCTTTCCCGAGCGCGCGGGGCAGCGGGGCGTGCTGACGGTAGCCGGCGAGATTTCCCGCACCAGCCTACCCGACCGCGCCTTCGACGCCGCCGCACGACGCTTGGCGAGCCCGGCCGGGCGGCTCATGCGGCTCGCCGAGCGTTCGCTCGCGGCGCGCAACCTACCCTCCACCGGCACGCGCCATGCCGCCGCGCGCGGGCTTGCCGCCGCGCTGCTCAAGAGCGAGACGATCGCCGACCCGTCGCTGCGCGGGCGTGACGGCATCACCGGCTTCCGCCCGGCGGAAGAGGCGCTGCAGCAGGGCATCCCAGAGCTGCACCTCGGGCAGGAGGCGATCCGGATGGACCGGCTGCGCGAGGGCGGCGGCCCGCTCGACCGCGGGGATCAGCCGCGCGCCGATCTCGGCCGCATCGGCGTGCTACCTGAAAGCCGCATCCCGGATCTGCAACGCTTCGCCGCCATGCAGGGCACCGGGCTCGCCGAGGCGGTCTCGCAGATGGCGGATATGGTCGCGGTCGCACCGCGCGCTGCCGCGGTCGCCCTGCAGCGGGACGGCGGCACGCGGCGCCTCGTCGCGCTCGAGCCGAGGGAGAAGCGCGGTTCCACCACGCTCTCCATCGTCGATGCAGCCGGCCGTCGGCAGGAGTTGCTGACCGCGGCGGGCAGCGATGTGCGGAGCATCGCCGGCGCGGTGGAGATCGCGCGCAGCGCCTCCGTCGGCCTGCTCAATGCGGTGCGTGAGGGGCGA
>DATCMG010000322.1:0-2399 GCA_036563555.1 Roseomonas sp.
TGGGGCGGGCGTGGCCACCGCCCTGGTGATGGCCGGATGCGGCATCGCCTCATCCTTCGCCCTGCGAGGCGCGCAGCGCCACCTCTGAGTCGGTCCGGCCTCAGCGACGGCCGGGATCGACCCGATCGCCCACCCAGTTCCCGGCACGGCCGAGGGCGGATCCGGTTTCGCGCGCCGCGGTGCCCAGGGCATCGCCGGTTCGCTCCGCCGCCCGGTCGACCGAGCGGCCGGCACGCTCGCCGGGGCCGGGCTCCGGGGCGCAGGCCGCGAGGGCCAGCAGCAGGACCGGTAGCGGCAGGGCGGAAATCGGGTGGCGCATGGCGCGCTCCTTCGCGCGGGGGAGGGGCGCACAGAATGCCCGCCTGGCAGCGGCACCAGCCATGATGCCCATCCGAGGCCTGCTCAGACGATCGGCGCGCCCGCCCGGGCTTCCTGCCAGGCGATGCGGGACAGCATGATAAGGGCGGCACCGTAATAATCCGTGGCCTGCGCGACGCGTGGCAGGTCCTGGATGCGCTGGCTGCGATCCTGCGTGGCGCGGGCGAACTGGGCCACCGCTTGCACGCCGGCATGGCCTGCATAGGGCGCCAGCGTGTTGCTGCGCAGGTCGGCCCAGGCCGGCAGGGTACGCTGGCCCGGAAGCGTCCAGAACTCCACGCAGGAGCGCAGCGCCGGATTGTCCACCTGCTTCGCCCAGGCGAGGTAAAGCGGCACGCGCAGCGCATCCCAGGAGAAGCGGGTGGGCCAGCTGGAGGCCATGCGCGGCTGGAAGCTCTGCTCGCGGGAGAACTCGATCCAGTCCGCCGGCAGCTTCCAGCGGCCGAAGCGCGCGTCACGGCAGATGGCCATTCCGTCAGCGATCAGCCGCCGCCATTGCGGGCCGGGCACCAGCTTCTCGAACTCCATCAGGGCGGGAAAGACGTAATAGGAGGGGTTCAGCACGACATGGTCGCGCTTCTCGAAGCCCTGGACGGCTGGCAGGAGCACCAGCGTCCCAGCCACCTCGCGCGTGCAGTGGGTGAGGATGTCGCGGCAGATCAGCGCGGCCTCCCGCGCCAGGGCGGGGCGGGAGAAGAGGTCGGCGCCGCGCATCAGGGCCCAGGCGATCATGATGTCGCCATCGGTCGCGTTGTTCCGGTCGGCCACCGGATCCACCGCGTCGCCGCGATAGCGCCAGGCATGCAGGTTGGTCCGGCTTTGGCGGAGGTAACGGCGGGTCCAGTCCAGGATGCGGTCGAAGGTGACGACGTCGCCGGCCTCGGCGGCGAAGAGCATGCCGAAGCCCTGGCCTTCCGTATGGGTCTCGTCGCCCTTGCCCGAATCCAGCACGCGGCCTTCCTTCGTGACGAAGCGGCCACGGAACATCGCCCATTCCGTCTTCAGGTCGGCCAGCCATTCCGGCATGCTCTGCGCCCGCAGCACGCGGGGCGCGGCCAGGAGCGACGGGGCGGCCAGAAGGCCCAGAAAGGACCGCCGGCCAGGGGCGTGGGCGAAAATCGGAGCAGGCACAGGATCGCTGGAGGGCATGGCCGGGTCCTTGGGTCCGCTGACGGCTTCCTGGTGTGTCCAATCGTTACTCACACGTTAAGGTTGCAGCAACAAGGACCATTCCTCTGATGGTTGGAAATATGGCGATTCATGGCGATGTAACGCGGTGTTGATCACGGTGGGCTCGCGGCTCCAGGCGCGTTGACCCTTCTGCAAGGCCAAGGCAACCTATCGTTCGTGAGCGCGATCGATCCCGAAGTGGCCGGCCAACTGGCCGGGGAGTTGCCCCGCGAGGTATTCGTGGCGATCGTCCGCAGCTTCGAGAAAGACCTCGCCCGGCTGGTCCGGCAGATGGTCGATGCCGCCCGCGCGGGGAATGTCGAGGAATACCGCGGCGCGGCCCATGCCCTCGCCGGGGCGGCCGGTTCGATCGGGGCCAAGGCGCTGGAAGCCCTGGCGCGGCAGGCCATGCGCTCGGACGACCGCACGCCGGCGCAGCAGATGATCCTGGGAATCGGGCAGGAGGCGAAGGCGGCCTTAGCGGAACTCGCGGTCCTGGCTTCCGAGCCCGGCTAAATCCCGCCCGGCAGGCCGGGCACTACTCCACCACCGGCACAGCCGGGATAGGCGCGAGGCCGATGGCCCGGGTCAGCTGGCCGCGCTGCACAGGTTTCGAGAGATAGTCGTCCATCCCCGCCTCGCGGCATTGCCGCTCGAACTCCGGCCCGACCGCGGCGGTGAGACCCACGATCCGGGTGCGCCGGTTCAGCCCGGCCCGGCGAATCGTCCGGGTCGCCTCCAGCCCATCCATCACCGGCATCTGTAGATCCATCAGGATCACGTCGAAGGCCTCGCCGCGGCAATGCTCCACCGCCTCGGCGCCATTTCCGGCCACGGTCACCTCAGCGCCC
>DATCMG010000324.1:0-3780 GCA_036563555.1 Roseomonas sp.
CTCCGGCGTGGCCGCCATGCCGGCCGAAAGGATGTGGCGCAGGTTCATGCCGTTCAGCACGGCACCTGCGATCGGGTCGCGCGACATCTCCTCCTGAAAGGAGAGCGGAGCGCCCTCGAGATTCAGCGCGACAGCCGTCGACAGCATCTCGACATGGCCGATCTCCTCCGTGCCGGTGTTGAGGAGCATGTCGCGATATTTTACAGGACCACGTGATCCCCAGGACTGGAACAGGTATTGCAGCATTACCCTGATCTCGCCCTCCACGCCACCGATTGCCTGCTGTAACGCCCTCGCGAAGACCGGGTTTGGTTGCTCAACACGGACGGGGTACTGAAGGCGAGGTGTCGAGAAGAACATGGAGAGCTTCCTTTCCTGGCAGATGGCCCTGCGCCTGCGGGCCGTCTCTTGCTGTGGCGCCGGTCCAGGTGACTTAACCTAGGATGGAGGACACAGACCTTTGACCTATCTCGGCTTGAGTATTCGGATCCGTGAGGACGGCGACGCTCACAACAGCAGGCCAGTGCGAGCGGGCATCTAACCGCAGGCACGGCTCCGCTCCGGCAACGCCACACCCCTGCCGTCACAGGGTACTCCGATCGCGGCGGAACGGCTTGCGATGTGGCAGGCACAACTATCTGGGCATTCAGAAGTTCTGCCGAAGGAAACTCGCCGCGCTTAACTTGCGTTAGTCTTATTTATCCATCTCGAATCTTCCCCACCGACCCGGCGTTTCTTGTGTTTGTCACTCGCCGGCCCAAACCGGGCGAGTGCTGTGGCGTTCGATGGTCTCGGTGGCCAGTCCACCAAGAGTTCCACCCGGAGAATGCAACGCCATGTCAGAACTGCAAAAGATGATGGTCGATCAGCTCAAGGATGCCTTCAGCGCTGAAAAGCAGGCCATCCAGGCTATGCGGAGGACGCTGCGCAAGGCGTCTGAGCCACAGCTGAAGCAGGGCATCGAGGCGCATATCGCACAGAGCGAGGAGCAGCGTGACCGCGTGGAACGCGCGCTGGAGATCCTGGGCGCCCGCCCGGGCCGGAAGGTGTGCGAGGCGATGCGCGGGCTTGTCGAGGAGGCGACGCATGAGATGGAGGAGCACGACAAAGGGCCAGTGATGGACCTCGTGATCGTGGCCAGCCAGCAGCGGATCGAACACTACGAGATCTCGGCCTACGGCACCATGGTGGAGCTCTGCAAGGCGATGGGACAGACCGAGATCGCCGATCTCCTGGCCCAGACGCTGGCAGAGGAGAAGGCACAGGACGAGCAGCTCACCGAGGTGACGCGCGCCGCGATCCTTCCTGCCGCGCTGAGCGCGGAGCAAGAGGCCGCCTGAGCACGGGCCTCCCCGACAACTCACTCTGGCAAAATCGAACGAAGGAGAGAGCCCATGCAGGAAAACGCACAAGAACTATACGTGACCGGCCTGGTCAACGCCCGTGCCCTGGAGACACAAGCCATCGAGCTGCTGTCCCGGCAGGTGGAGCGCCTGGAGAACTACCCCGAGGTGGAGCAGGTGCTGCGCCGGCACATCACGGAGAGCGAGCAGCAGCGCGAGCGGCTGGATGGCATCCTGGCCTCGCTTGGCACATCGAACTCGTCAGTGAAGGACTTCGTCACGGGGCTCATGGGCAACATGGCTGCGCTGGCCCATGCCCCCATGCAGGACGAGATCCTGAAGAACTCAATGGCAAACTACGCCTTCGAGCACTTCGAGATCGCCTCCTACAGGTCGCTCCTGGTGCTCGCCGAGATCGCCGGTGACAACCAGGCGCCGACGGCACTGCGCCAGTCGCTGCAGGAGGAGGAGCGGATGGCGCAGTGGTGCTCCGACAACCTTGAGGCGATCGTGCGGAAATACGCGACGCGGACGATCCAGGGCGTCAAGGCCGGAATCTGAAGGAAGTACGCCGCCCTCATTCCCGAGGCGCGGCACCTCCGTAATCTTCCGGGATCGGTGAGCCCCCTGCCCTGCGCAGGGGGCTCACGGACCGATGGCCGGGCTGCGGCAGTTGCCCAACCAACATTCCCAGGCCAGTTTCATCCATCCTGACGCCCCATTCCGGGACAATGACTTGAGCGAGCTAGCCTGGATCGAGCGCGCGCCGCGCGCCCCTTACTTCGTGACAGCATCCGGGGAACCCTGGACTCCCATCGGGCAGAATGACGCGATCACCTGGCCCGAACTCGCCGGCCTCTTCCGCCGCCGCGATCTCCCTGCTGTTGAGCGTCATCTCCGGTACTTCAGGGATAACGGTGTGACCTGCCTGCGCCTGATGCTGGAATACGCGCATACCGAGCACCGCTATCTCGAGCGTCCGGCTGGGCGGTTCGTCCCCGCCATGGTGCAGCTCTGGGACGACCTGATCCAGCTCTGCGAACGTGTCGGGCTTCGCATCCTCCTCACGCCGCTCGACACCTTCTTCACCTGGGTGCGCTGGAAATACCATCCGTACAACCAGGCGAATGGCGGCCCCTGCCCCGACCGCACCCGACTCATGATCTGCCCCGAAACGCGGGAGTTGGTGAAGGGGCGCCTGGCCTTCGCGACGGAGCGCTGGGGCGGCAGCGGCGTGATCTTCGCCTGGGATCTCTGGAACGAGATGCACCCGGTCCAGGCCGACAACCAGCCCAATGCCTTCACCAATTACATCGACGATGTCAGCCCCTTCCTGCGCGACCTCGAGACGAGACTCCATGGGAAGGCGCATCTCCAATGCGTCTCCGTCTTCGGGCCAGAGCTGATCTGGAAGCCCTGGATCGTGGACCCGATCTTCCGCCACCCGAAGCTCGACTTCGCCAACAGCCATTTCTACGAGGAAGGGACGATCGACGATCCGCGGGACACCGTGGCGCCGGCGGTCAGCGCCGGCCGCCTGACGCGCGAGGCCCTGGAGCACATCTCGGACCTGCGCCCCTTCTTCGATTCTGAACACGGGCCGATCCACACCTTCAAGGACAAGCGCCGAAACCTGCCGGAGGCTTTTGACGACGAGTATTTCCGGCACATCCAATGGGCGCATCTCGCCTCCGGCGGAGCCGGTGGCGGCATGCGCTGGCCCAACCGCCGCCCGCATGTCCTGACGCCCGGCATGCGGGCCGCACAGAAGGCGCTGGCGGGCTTCATGCCCCTGATCGACTGGGCAGGGTTCCGTCGCAGGAACCTGAGTGACGAAATCCTGGTGAACAATCCCGGCATCCACGCCTTCGGCTGCGGTGATGACACCCAGGCCGTCCTGTGGCTGGTGCGGAAAAGCTTGCGCCAGACATCGCCCGGCCTCAGCCAGGTCGATGCCAGCGGCGAGGCAAGCATGTCCCTGCGTGTTCCTGGCCTGGCGGGGCGCCGCTACCTCGTCGTGCTCTGGAATACGCGTGAGGGGCGGGAAGAAGGCCGCATGCATGTCACCGCGGATAACGAGACGGGGCTGGAAATCCTCCTCTCGCTAGGCGGGGCCGACCTGGCGCTCGCCATCAGCCCGGCGGATGGCTGAACGGAGACCCGGGCCCGCGGCGTATCGCTGGCAGCCGGCCCCCGTCTCACCCTGAGCGGGCGTCGGCGGCGAGCCGCGACCGGACGCCCTTCAGCATTTCCGAAATCTGCTCCAACCCTGACTCCCGCCCCTCGGAAGCTTCCTCCCGGGCAGTCCGGGCCAGCGCAAGATTCTGCAGCACGCGCGGCGGAGCGTTCGGGAGGCGGCTGGCCTCCTCCAGAACATTCGCCGCTTCCTCCATTTGCCCGGCCAGCATAAGCGACATGCCGAGATTGTTGAGCAGGC
>DATCMG010000329.1:0-3013 GCA_036563555.1 Roseomonas sp.
GGGGGCGGCCGCACGCGGCCCGCCCCCGCCGACGCCGGCCGGGTGGTCTGATCAGTCCTTCGGGGACGGGGTCCCCGTTCCTCCCGTCGCCGCTGCGATCGTGCCGCGGTGATTGCGGTCAGGATGACGAGCCCTCAGGCAGGGTTCGGACCACACCCAGCGCGCCACGTCGGTGGGTCAGGCGCACCCCCGCCACCGACAGCGCCCGCACGAGCCGCCCGATCGTCGCAGGCCGGCCGGGGAGAGGTTCGAGGTCAGGGGCCAGTTCCAGCGACTTAATGGTCCGCAGCGACACGCCCGCCGCCTCTGCCAGATCCGTCTGACTCCACCCGAGCAGGCCACGGGCAGCGCGAAGCTGTGCAGGTGTCGGAACGCTACTCCCCGCCATCGAGAAAATGCCCTCTTGACGCCAGAATCAAGAGTTGCCCCTATAGTGCATATTCCCGGTGCGCCATAGCCAGCGGTTCGCGGCGGCCCATCCCTTTTCCCCCTGACAACATCTTCTGGAGTATCCACCATGCACAATCGCATGGCGCGCATCCCTGTGCGCGACACCAAGCCCGAACTCGCCCTGCGCGCCGTCCTTGGACGGATCGGCGCCACGCCTCATCGCATCGATGTTGGCGGCCTGCCGGGCCGTCCCGATGTCGTCCTGCGCGACCCCCGCGCTGCGCTCTTCGCGCACGGCTGCTTCTGGCACCACCACGAGGGATGCCGCTGTGGCCGCCTCCCCAACACGACCTATCGCTGGGCCGACAAATTCAACCGGACCCGAGCCCGGGATGAGGCCGCCCGCGACGCGCTCATCGACGCAGGCTGGCGGGTGGTGTGGGTGTGGGAATGCGCCCTCGTCGGCGCCAACGCCCTGCCGAAGGGGATGTTAGACGAGGCGATCGCGAGCTTTTTGAGGGACGATGCACGCTTTCTTGAAATCGAGGGAAGGGGAGTCGCAAAGCCCGCAGCCCTGGCCCCTGCCGCCTGAGGACGGAGACCGCTGACGGCCCTCGCTGTCAGCGCTTCCCTCACCTGGAACTCGCCCGGCGGAACCGCTCCCCGAAGGGCTTTACACCGGCAGGCCGTGCTGCAGGTTGCGCAGGATCCGCTCGACCTGGGCAGCGCCGGCTTCGGTGGCCGCGAGGCCGAGCGGCGTGTGCCCGCCGAGCAGCATGTGAGGACGGGTAAGCCAGTCACGCGCCTTCACCGCGTCGCCCCATACCTCGTTGGCGATGGCCATGATCCGATCGAGGCGCAGAACGTGCTCCTCCGTTTGGGCAGTAAGCACGCAACGAATCCGCCCGATCGCGCGCTCCATAGCCCGGACGCGCATCACCACCAGCGTTTCATCGATTAGGTCCGGGAGCACCGCAGGGTCGGCCTGGGCTGTCCTGGTCACTGGTGGGCCAAAGGGAGCGGGCCGGAGCGCCACGGCGGCGTGCCCCGCTGCCGCGGCCTCCAGATGGTCGAGCGTGGCAACAAGCCCGGCCACCGTCTGGACGAGATCACGGGGAACACCCCCGACGGCAAGGTTCTCGGCCTCCATCCAGGATCGGCGTGACCCGTCATTGCCCCCAAGGGCGGCCCCGAGGCTCTGGTCAACACGGATCAGGAGAAGGGCGAGTTCATAAGGCTTGCTACCGGCCTCGAGGATCTCGGCGCCGGAACGGATCCGGGCTGCGGTTCCTTCCGGGACGCCGATGGTCCGGGCAACCGCCTCAGTGGAGAGGCCGAGACGATCGGCCGCCCGGGCCACGGCCCTGCTGGTAATCGCTGATTGGTCGGTGGAAGGCGGAGGGGGAGGGGTCATGGTGCGTCTCCAGGTGGGCTGCCCGGATCACCTCCATCTCACCCGCAGGGGACCGGAGGGGGCGGCACAGGCCGCCGCCCTCGACGGGACCTCGCGGGTGCTTCTTTGCCGATGCGCCTTGCCCAGGACGTCGTGCCGGTCTGCGCCCGCTCCGTGCGGCCCCTGCAGCAGCGGCCCCATGCCGATGGCAAATTCCTTCCCGGCTGCGCCAACGCGCCCGCGTGATCAGCTCGTCGAAGGCGCCGAATATGAAATCAGCGGCCCTCCGTCGCTGGAATCCAGAGGTCGGGTTTTGGGTAACGGCAGGACACTCGCCATGGTCCGGCATGGGCGCGAAGTGGCCGAATGTGCTTGGCGGACGAACATGTCGGCTCTGCCCTCTGAATTCGACGCTGGCTGGCCAACCAGACCCGCACCAGCACTTTGCCGCCGCTGATCGCAACGGCCAGTTGGCGCTGCTCGTCGCCTTCGGGCATCACTGGGTATCACAGAGGAGGCGCACGATGCAGGGAATGTCGAGGTTGAGGTTCCCTGAGGGCAGCCTGCTGGTCGCCATGCTCGGCGAGCACGCACCGCTGGACGCCCGGCGCGGCGCTGCGTGCGGAGGGCGCGCCCGCCTTGGCGATCGACGACGTTATTGCTGACCTGGCACGCGGGCTGGCCCTCTCCGAGGTGTCGCGCCCGCCCGCCGTGCTGGACGTCCTGCCGCCGCTGTTCTGGCTCGAAGCTCATCGGGAGGACAGATCCGGTGCCCGCGGGATCGGCGGATGGGTCGTGGAGAGGAAGCGAGGCGGGCTCACCGTCCGGGGCTTCGGCATCGTCTTCGCTCATGAGGCCGCACCCGAGCCGGGGGGGACCGCGACAGTGACGTTCGTCGCGGATGCGCGGAAGGAGGACGAGGAGACCCGCTACGTGAGAGGTCTGGTCACCGCCATCAGCCTGCCCGAGATGCTGTCGCAGATGGGGGAGAGCTCTCCCGTCGTGCTGATGCCAGCCGAGGCGTCCGACCAGGACGCGAGCCTCTTGCGCGGCTTCAGGCTGTCCGTGGCGATATCACCAGACTCGGCGCCGACCTGAGCCGGTATCTTCGCGGCCGACCAAGTTCGGGAGTTGGAGTGTCCCGCCGGACGGAGCCGAGCAGCCAGCCTCAGCGCCGGATCAGGACGACGCCTCCGATCAGCAATGCCCCGCCTACAAAGCGACCAAGGT
>DATCMG010000330.1:0-4399 GCA_036563555.1 Roseomonas sp.
AGCAGGAAGCCGCCATCGCCGAGGCCGCGCGCGACATCCCCATCGTCTACGCCGCCAACTTCGCCCCGGGCGTGAACCTCCTCCTCGCCATCGCCGAGCGCATGGCCGCCAGCCTGCCCCCCGAGGCCTATGACGCCGAGATCGTCGAAACCCACCACCGCCAGAAGGTCGACGCCCCCTCCGGCACCGCTATCGCCCTCGGCCGCGCCGTCGCCGCCGGCCGCAACACCACCCTCGAACAGGCCGGCATCGAATCCGGCCGGGACGGCCATACCGGCCCCCGCAGGACCGGCGCCATCGGCTTCGCCGCCCTTCGCGCCGGCCAGGTCGTGGGCGAACACACCCTCCTCTTCGCCTCGGGCTCCGAACACATCGCCCTCACCCATCGCTCCTTCGATCGCCGCGTCTACGCGACCGGCGCCGTCCGCGCGGCCCTCTGGGCGGTCAACCAGCCCCCAGGCCTCTACGGGATGAAGCACGTCCTCGGCATGGCCTGAACAGCCCACGGGGAGGCGCCGCCGCTTCCCGGATCCCCGGGTGGAAGCCAAAGGTTCTCTGCCCATGCCGGGGCGAACGCACCCGGACCCCGCGATCAGGAAAACCGTCCAAGATGCCCGCCGAAATCACCGTCCCCGCGGAACTCCTCCACCGCCAGCTCACCACCGTCTTCACCGCCTGGGGCATGTCCCAGGATGACGCCGACATCACGGCCACCATCATGGTCGAAACCGATCTCACCGGCGTGGATTCCCATGGCGTCGGCATGCTCCCCCACTACCAGAAGCTCTTTGCCGAAGGCCGCCTCGACCCCCGTGCCACGCCCCAGGTGATCCGGGACAACGGCCCCGCCCTCCTGCTCGATGGCAACAAGGCCATCGGCCATGTTCCCGCCCACGCCGCCATGCGCGGCGCCATGGAAAAGGCGAAGCAGCATGGAATCGGCGTCGCCGGGGTTACCAATTCCAATCATTACGGCGCGGCCGGATGGTACGCCCGCATGGCGGCGGATGAAGGCCTGATCGCCATCTCCCTCACCAATGCCAGCCATCTTCTCGTTCCCGTCCGCGGTACCGAACCAGCGCTGGGCACCAACCCCATCGCCTTCGCCGTCCCCACGAAGGACCAGGCCCGCCCCGTCCTGCTCGACATGGCCACGACCACCGTCGCCTACGGCAAGGTCTCGATTGCCCGCCGCGCCGGCAAGCCCCTGCCCCCCGGCTGGGCCATCAACCAGCATGGCGGCCCCGAAACCGATTCCGCCCGCGCGGCCGAGGAACGCCGCCTCGCCCCCCTGGGCGGCACGCGCGAACAGGGCGCCCACAAGGGCTATGGCCTGGCCCTGATGGTGGAAATCCTTTGCGCCACCCTCACCGGCGCGGGCAGCGCCATGCTCCGCACCGGCCACTTCTTCCTGGTACTGGACCCTACCGCCTTCCGTGAGCGCGACGCCTTCCAGGCCGACCTGGACGACCTCCTTGCCCGCATGCGCGCCAATACCCCGATCGACCCCGCCTACCCCGTCCTCATCCCCGGCGACCCCGAGCATGACAGCTTCGAGCAGCGCCGCCGCGAGGGCATTCCAATGGTGCAGACCCTGGTGGAGGAAGTGCGGGCCGTTTGCACGGAGAGCGGGGCTGCCTTCCTGCTCCTATAAGGCACGGGAGATTTCCACGGGGCCCGTTCCGACGAAAAACCCATCCCCGGTCGATAGTGCGGCGTCAGTAGCGCTTACAGCGCGAAGATGCTGTACCGAGTGCCCGAGTCGGCTGAAACTTCGAGCAATTCCGCACAGCACGCTTCAGCCTTGATGCCCTTAACCGCGGCTGTCGCGGGGAATCGTCAGTGGGGTGATCTCGACAAGGGCAGTGCCTTGCTCACGCATGCCCAGCATGTCTGCGGTCCTGGGGCTCACATCGAGCACGCGGCCACGCAGATGCGGGCCACGATCCTGGATCACCACCACAGCCGTGCGGCCGTTTTCCAGGTTCTTCACCTGCGCCTGGGTGCCCAGCGGCAGGGTTCGGCTGGCCGCGGAGTTGGAGTGGCGGTTGAAGCGCTTGCCATTGGCCATTCTGCGCCCATGAAAGCGTGAGCTGTAGAAGGAAGCGCGGCCCCTCTGCGTGCGCAGGTGCCGGCTGTGTTCCGGCTGCGCCTGGGCGCTGTGATTGCGACTTGGTTCCTTCGATGCTGCTTCCGCAGCAACCGGGCTCATGCTGATGGCGAAGCAAACTGCAGCGAGGATCGCTCTTCCCATGTCACTGTCTCTCCTGTCCGCCGGTCACGGCAAGACGAATGCGGCGCGCAGAAGTTTCCGTCGGAAGGTCAGCTTTGAGGCGTCTTCCTACGGTAACCCTTGCCGCCCCGGAACACCGACGCAGTTCGCCCATGCTGGATTCGTGTTCTCAGGACGAGGACATGTCACCGATGACATGCCTGAAGCGCACAGTATCCGCCTCGACCGGAGGTCTCCTCGGATCCGCCGGGCAGGATGTCAGCCTGCCAGCTTGACTGTCGAGAGATGCGGGCGGAACACCCTGCCTTCCGCATCCTTCACTTCGACCCGGACGCCGCGCCCGCTATCGACAGTTTTCACCACGACACCGCGGCGGGAAAACTGGATGCCTGCGCCGACCGTCTTGAAGCGAACACTATCGCCACGCTTGAACTGATTGGCCATGTTGCATCTCTCCTCACTGATAGGTTGCGTGTACGGGGTAGAACGGATCGTCGGAGTGGAAGTGCCCGCAGCGGGCGATTCCCCCTCCCCAGGAGGATTGCGCGCATTGCCGATAGATGGGGATGGGCGGGTCCGGACCGGAGTCCCGCCCCGCCGCTTCAGTTCCCTGCCTCAGCCACCTCGACGGGCGTGACCTCGACCGGCGCGACGCCCTCCTCGATCATTCCCAGCCGTTCGGCGAGCCTTGGGCTCAGATCAATGATACGGCCGCGAATGAACGGTCCACGATCCTCTACTGTCGCCATCGCGGAACGGCCGTTACCGAGATGCGTTACCAGGACAGTGGTGCCAAAAGGCAATGTCCGGTGCGCCACCGAGGTGGAGCGGGGATTGAACCGGCGCCCATTTGCCATTTTGCGGCCCGCGAACTCGGGTCCGTAGTAGGAAGCGTCGCCCAGTTGCTGTTGCCCGACCGGCCGGATTTCCTGTTGTCCGGCAGTTGAGGCGGCGGCTCTATCGGGCTGGGTGGCTTCAACCTGAGGGGCTGCCGTGTTCCCTTGTTGCTGCTCGCTGGACTGCATGGCGGCTGAGGTAACCGGAGGCTCGCTCATTGACGGAGCGCAGCCGATAGCGAGGAATGCGAGAAAAAGTGTCGCGCAGCTTCCAGCCGCGCGGCGAACGGCCGCCTTCAACGCGAGGGGCCCCACTCATGTGATGCCAGCAAGGCCGCGGAAGCATGCCGTCCATGTGCAAGCGCGTCGTGGTGGCGATCGAATGCCATTCGCGGCTTCTCCTTCAGTCTTCGGCCGGCGCGGCGGTTTCCTGAAAAGAAACCTCAACACGGACAAAGAGTGGAAGTGGGGCCAGAAGCAGAATTGCCTTCGGCCAGGTTGCCACGGCCTCGCGAAGCTGTAGCGAGGGTGGGCAAGGGGCATCATCCGCGGCTGGGCCGGTGCGACACCGTGAGCGCATGCTGGTACAAAATTGTCGAGCACATGGCAACCATGGGGCCGGCAGCGTTGATGTCAGACGCGGAATGGCCGGCTTGCGCAACCAAACCGCTGCCGCAGGGGTGAAGGATACCTAGCCGGGTGTTGCCTGCCTTCCCTTCTTCAGCAGGATCCAGCCACCCACGAGCATGGCGGCACCCCAGATCAGGAAGCCAAGATCCCACCAGATCCACTGATCGCGCGGCACCGTCTCATTGACATGGTGGATGCCCAGGATGTGGTGGTTGATGATGCCTTCGATGATGTTGAACATGCCGAAGCCCATCAGCATCGTGCCGGCGAGCAACTTGCCGGGCCAGCGCATATGCGTGCGGTGTGCCGTTCGCGACAGAATGATGAGGCCGAGCAGGACGAAGACATAAGTGCTGGCGTGGAATACCCCGTCCCAGAAGGTGTTGACCTTGAGGTTCCGCACGCTGTCGGGGGGATACCCGGCGCTGGTGACCATGTGGTGCCACTGAAGCAGCTGATGCAGCATGATGCCGTCAAAGAACCCGCCCAGGCCAAGCCCGAGCAAGATGCCAGCCGAAATCGGGAACTCGCTGTTCTTGCGCCCGGCTCCGCTCATTCCGCCCTCCTGGAGGGAGCGGAACAAGGCGGCCAGCAACTATGCACGGTTCTCCGCCTCCGCCGAACCCCCGGGCTGCGGTTCCGCATTCCGCTCCGACGCGCGCCTGGTGCGGAACAGCCGCAACACCATCACGAAGAATAG
>DATCMG010000333.1:0-7345 GCA_036563555.1 Roseomonas sp.
CTGGTCTGGCGGGAGGCAACCATCGCCAACCGCGCGGGCCGTCCCATGCCTGGCCTGAACATCGTTCCCGCCGGCCGCGGCGGCCCGCTCGACTCCGATGAGGGCTGGGGCGTGGACCGCATGGGCAACGAGACGGCGCCCGATGGCAGCATCTTCCGCCTGCGCCTCCGCCTGCCGGGCTGCGAGGCCGATCTGCGCGCCACCTATGAGGATGGCTCGGCGGAGGCGAAGCGCGGCGTGAACATCTGCACCACCAACCCCATCACCTTCGACGGCAGCGGCATCCCCCGGCCGCCCGAGCGCCCGCTGACCCTGGTGAACCGCCATGGCGCGCGGATCGACGAGGTCTATGTCTCCTCATCCTCCGAGGGCGACTGGGGGCCGGACCGCCTGCTCGGCGGCCTCGGCCGGAACGACCGCCAGACCCTCTCCCTGCCGGTGGACTGCGTCGCCGATATCCGCGTGGTCTTCCCCACGGGCGGCGCGGAGGAGCGGCGCGAGGTGAATATCTGCCAGAACGGCGTGATCGCGATCCGCCCGGGCTGGACCATCACCTCCCGCCTGGACGAGGGCGAGGAGGAGGATGACGGCCCCCGCCCCGGCAGCGTCCGCCTGCGCAACACCGCCCGCCTGCCCATCGTTGAACTCTATATCGACGCTCCGGATGCCCCGCGCGGCGAGGACCGCCTCGGCGCGACCGTGCTCGGCGCCAACGAGACGCTGGATGTCGCGCCGCCCGATGGCGGCGGCTGCCCCGCCCGCCTCACCGCCATCTTCCGCGATGGGCGGGAGGTGACGCGCGACCAGTTGGATCTCTGCGCCGGGATCGAGGTGCCCCTGCCATGACTGCCCCCTTCCGTATCTTTCTCCTCGCCGGCCTCGCCCTCCTCGCCGCCACCGCCCGTGCCCAGTCGCCCGAGGCGCCTGTCCCCACCCCCCTGCGCGGCGCCTGGTTCCAGGGTGAATGCACGGCTCCTGCCGCCATGCTCGCCCTTTCCGCCCGCGGCGCCGCGCGGGTGCCGGCGAATGGCGCGGGCCACCTGCTCCGTTTCACCGAGGCCCGGATCATGGAATCCGGCTGGACCGTGGCCACCGCCCGCGGCCCCGAGGCACCGCGCCTCATGCTCCGCGTCGCCGGAGACGCGCTGGAAACCGCCGAGCCCGCCAACAAGACCCGCGACGACCGCCTGCCCGGCGACGCCCCCGTCACCGTCTGGCGCCGTTGCCCCGCCACACCCCTGACCTTCGCCACCCAGGGCGAGGGCGTCGCCTTTCTCGGCGCGGTGGAGTCGCTTGAAGCCGCCTGCGGCCCCGGAACCGGCGGCGTGACGGATTGCGCCGCGGCCCTCATCCGCGTCGGCGACGTCTCGGGCGACAACCTCCTCGGCAGTGCCGAGCTTGCGCGCCTCTTCCGTGGCGCAGGCTGGCTTCTATCCCTCCAGGCCGGGGTGACGCCGGAACTCTCCGGCCTCACCAATACGGCGGGCGCCATGGGCGGCGTCGTCGCGGCGCGGCTGATGGTGGAAAGCCTGGATTATGATGGCGATGGCCGCCTCTCGGCCAGCGAACTGGCCCAGGACCGTGCCACCCTCGCTACTGGCGGCGAGGCGCGCGGGCGACCCCTGGCGCTGGAGCGGCTGTCGGAAGGGGCAGCGCTGCTGCGGGGGATCGTGGAAGGGTTGCTCGGGAACGATTGAGGGAGACCGGGAGCAATCCCGCCTCACAGCACCGCTCCCTGCCGCAGCAATGCGCCGCGCACCGCCTCTGCCTCGGGCACGGTCCCCGAGGCTGCCTGCAACGCCGCCGCCACCCCCGCCGCCTGCCCCGTGGCGAAGCCGGTTCCCATCACGCGGATCGAGCCATAGGCGGCCGCATCCGCCCCGACCACGCGCCCAGCAGCCCAGAGATTCTCCATCCCTTCTGGCCGCAGCGCGTCCAGCGGCACGTCGAAGAACCCCTCCCCGCCCACCGGCGTGAAGCTCGGCCGCCCGGCCTCGGCATGCACCTCCATCGGCCAGGCCGCCCGCGCGATCCCCGTCGCGTCGCGCCGTCCCTCCAGCGCATCCGCCTCCGTCACGGGCCTCCGCGTGGCGAAGCGCCGTGTCTCCCGCACCCCGAATTGCGGGCCGGTCGAGACGATTCGCGCGCCCTCGCAGCCCGGCTCCTCCCGCAGCGCCGCCAGGCAGGTCCAGGCGATCCGCCGCCCCTCCACCTCGGCCGCCGTGAGCGAGGCGCTGCTCAGCCCGTCCGTCGGCAGGTCGATGCACATCCACCAGGCCTCGTCCGGTGCCTCCATGGCCATGAAGACCCCGCCATCCCAACGTACCCGCACCCCGTCGTTGCGGCCCTCGGCCAGCAGCGCGTTCGCGCGCGCCGCAATCCGCGCCAGGGCCGCCTTATCCGGCATCGCCTGATGCGGCAGCCCTCCCAGGCGAATCGGCAGCGACGCCGCGTTTCCTGGCCCGTCCCGCATCGTGTCCACCATCATCGCGGCGCCCGAGAGCGCCCCCAGCACCGCCTCCCCGCTCGCATCCACGAAGGCGGCGGCCCTCAGGCCGAAAGATCCGGCATGATCGGTCAGCGTCGCGGCGCGGAGCATGCCGTCCTCCGCCTCCACCCCCGTCACGCGCGCATGCAGCGCGAGCGTCAGGTTCGGCACCCCGGTCACCACCGCGTCCAGCGCCCGCTTCAGCGCCTCCGGCTCGAAGGTGACGATCCAGTTGCCGCTCTTGGAGCGCCGCGGCGCGGCGCCGAAACCCAGGGCCTCAACTCCGCGCAACACCTCCGCTCCCACGCCGCCAACCGCCGGGCGTGCGACTTCCCCCTGCTGGAACAGCCCGCAATAGGAGAGGACATTCGCATTGGTCGCCGCACCGCCGAGGAAGCCGTAGCGCTCCACCAGCAGCACCCGCGCCCCCGCCCGCGCCGCGCCCAGCGCCGCCGCCACGCCGGCCGCGCCGCCGCCGGCTACCATGACGTCATAGGACAGGGTTGTCTTTGCCATCCACGCAGTTTCGGATGGGAGCGCGGATGGCGCCAGGGGTGCTCCGCTACGGCGCCTTTGTCCCGCGCCGGGGCCGTGGCGGCCCCGGACCCCGCAATCAGGTTTCAGGGAGAGGCCAGTGATGTCCCGCCGTCAGGCGCCCTGGGCCAGGGCGCGCGGGCGCATCACGGCATAGAGCGCCAGGATGGCCACCAGGATCGCCCCCGCCAGCATCGGTGCCCGCCAGTCACCCGTGGCGACCCGGTTAACCAGCAGCGTCAGGCAGACCAGCGCCCCGGCGGCCGGCACGAAAAACGGTACCTCGAAGCCACCCCGCGGCTCGGCCGGGCGCCGCTGCAGCACCAGCAGCGCGCCGTTCACCACGGTGAACACCAGCAGCAGCAGCAGCACCGTGGCCGAGGCAAGCTGGCTGATATCGCCCGCCAGCACCAGCACGACCAGCACGACGAACAGCGCCCCGATCGCGACATGCGGCGTGCGCGTCCCCGGATGCACCCGGCCCAGGGCCTCGGGCAGCAGCCCGTCCCGCGCCATGCCGAAGGCGAGCCGCGAGGCGGTGACGTAGTTCAGCAGCGCAGTGTTGGCGACCGCGAAGATGGTGATGGCGATATAACTCCAGCCCGGGACCCAGGGCGCTGCCACGGCCGTCACGGCCGCGAGTGGCGAGGGCGCCGTGGCCAGTTCCACATAGGGCACCACGGATACCGCCGTGACCGCGATCGCCATGTAGAGCACCGTCGCGGCCAGCATGGCGCCGACGATCCCGAAGGGCACGGTGCGGGCGGCATCCTTGCATTCCTCCGCCACGTTCAGGCTGTCCTCGAAGCCGATGAAGGCGAAGAAGGTGAGGATGGCGCCAGAGAGCAGCAGCGAAGCCGTGATCCCCTCGGGGGACGGCGTGGCCAGCAGGTCGACGCTGCCCCAATAGGGAATGCCGACCAGGATCACGAGCACCAGGCCGCAAAACTCCACCGCCGTACAGAGCACGTTGACGGCCATGCTCTCGCGGATGCCGCGGAACACCACCCCCGCCACCAGCAGGAGGAAGCCCAACGCCACGAACACCGGCGGCGCCCCGACCGGAAACAAGGCCAGCAGATTCGCCGCGACCACCCGCGACTGCGTCGCCACCGAGGTCAGCCCCGAGGCCATCACCGCCAGCCCCACCACCCAGCTCAGCAGCCGCATGCCGAAGGCGCGCTGGGTGACATAGGCCGCCCCGCCGGCACGCGGGTAGCGCGACCCGAGCGAGGCATAGCTGAGCCCCGTTAGCAGTGCCGCCACCATGGCCACCGCGAAGCCCAGCCAGACCGCATTGCCCAGCTCACCGGCCGCACGCCCGACCAGGCCGTAAATGCCGGCGCCGAGCATCCCGCCCAGCGTATAGGCGAAAAGCTGGAACGGGCCGATGCTCCGGTGCAGTTCCGGCTGCGCTGCCGCCGGCCTATCGGGGTCTGCCATCGCGCCGATCCTTCCGAAGAGACGGATCAGCGTTCATCCGAAGCGCCGAGTTGTCCAGCACAGCTTGCGTAAGGGCTTTGCCGCCCTACCCCGCCGGCAGAATTCCCCGCCCGGCCAGCAACCCCGACGCCGCCCCGCCCCCGAGCCCCATGGCTTGCCGCGCGAAGAACCCCTTCAGCGCCGGGATGCGGTCCACCGCCGCGATCCCCAGCCGCCGCGCGATCCGCACCGGCGCGATGTCGTTGCCGAAGAGCCGTTCCAGCGCATGGGTCGCCCCCAGCATCATCAGGGAATCCGGACGTCGCGCCGCCTGATAGGCCGCGAGCAGCGCCGGAGCGCCCACATCCTCCCCCGCCGCCTTCGCTGCGATCAGCAGCTCCGCCAAGGCCGCGACGTCGCGGAAGCCGACATTCAGCCCCTGGCCGGCGATCGGGTGAATGCCATGGGCCGCGTCCCCCACGAGGGCCAGCCTTGTGTCGGTGAAGCGCATCGCCTGCAGCGCCGAGAGAGGATAGGACCAGCGCCCACCCACCAGCCGCAGCTTGCCGAGGTGGTCGCCCATGCGCCGCGCGACCTCCCGCGTGAAGGCCTCGGGCGCCATGGCCATGAAATGCGGCGCCAGGCTGCTCCGCTCCGACCAGACGATGGCCGAGGCATGGGGGAAACCCTCCCGCGCCGCCTGGGACCGCTCCCCTTCCCCATCCGTCGAGGCATCGGAGAGGGGAAGCTGAGCGAAGGGACCGTTCGGCAGGAAGGCTTCCAGCGCCGTGCCGTGATGCGGCCTCTCATGCGCGATGGCGCAGACGATCCCGGAGGTGCGGTAATCCAGCCGGGCGGCACCAATGCCGGCCCCGCCGCGCAGGGTGCTGTTCCGCCCCTCCGCCGAGACGGCCAGCCACGCCCGCAGACTCCGCCCGTCCGAGAGGCGCGCGACCACGTCTTCCGGCCGCCGCTCCAGCATGGCGGTCGTCGGCGCCAGCACCTGGATGTTAGGCAGCGCCCGCAACCTAGCATTCAGTGCGACCCGCAGCGACCGCGCCTCCACCATCCAACCGAAGGCCTCCTCCCCCATGGCGGCCGCATCGAAATGCAGGCGCAGGGGCGAGGGGCGTTCCCCCGGCTGGCCGTCGCTGACCCGGATGCCGGTGATGGGACAGGGCGTTTCGGGCAGCAGATCCCAAAGCCCGGCCGCAGCGAGGAGGTTCCGGCTGCCGGCCGCGATGGCATAGGCCCGCCCGTCGAAGGCCGGCAACTCCATCGGCGGCAGGGCTTGCGCGTCCACCACCGCGACCGAGAGACCGGCGGTGGCCAGGGTCGAGGCCAGGGTGCCCCCGGCCGGGCCGGCGCCGATGACCAGCACGTCCACCTCGGTCTCGCTGGCGACCTCCGGCGTGCCAGCGGCCTCGGTCGGATCGGCTTCGGGCAGCATCATGGGACCATCCTGCATCGCTGCGCGGTGTTCTGCCCATGATTTGGGCAGGACGCCAGATCCTGTCACCCCCGCCGGTTGCAACTGCGATGGCACGCAACTCGCATCGCAGCCCCCATCCAAGCGGAGGAAGGGGGCCGCGAAACGATGAAGCTGGTGATGGCGATCATCAAACCGTTCAAGCTGGACGAGGTGCGCGAAGCGCTCACCCCGCTCGGCGTGCAGGGGCTGACCGTGACCGAGGTGAAGGGCTTCGGCCGGCAGAAGGGGCAGACAGAGATCTACCGTGGCGCGGAGTACCAGGTCTCCTTCCTTCCGAAGCTCAAGATCGAAGTGGCCGTGCCGGGCGAGTTGGTGGACGCCGTGGTGGAGGCGATCGCCACCACCGCCCGCACCGGCAAGATCGGCGACGGCAAGGTCTTCGTGCTGGATCTGGAACATGCGCTGCGCATCCGAACCGGCGAAACCGATGCGGGGGCCCTGTGACCATGATGAAGACCAAGGAAACAGTGATGCGACCCCAACCGCGCGGCTGGGCAATGGCCGCGGTTGCCCTGAGCATGATGGCCGGCCCGGCCATGGCGCAGGACGCCGCGGTCGAGCCCACCGTGAACACCGGCGACACCGCCTGGATGCTCACCTCCACCGCGCTGGTGCTGATGATGACCATCCCGGGCCTCGCGCTCTTTTATGCCGGCATGGTCCGCAAGAAGAACGTGCTGGGGACCATGATGCAGTCCTTCTCCATCACCGCGATCGCGACGATCGTGTGGATGGTGGCCGGCTACAGCCTCGCCTTCGGTGAGGGCGGCGCCTATGTCGGCGACCTCTCCAAGCTGATGCTGCGCGGCGTGGCCGAGAACTGGGACAAGCCCTTCACCCTGGGCACGGGGGATGCGGCGGTGGCCTTCACCATTCCCGAGACGGTCTTCCTCATGTTCCAGATGACATTCGCCATCATCACCCCCTCCCTGATCACCGGGGCCTATGCGGACCGGATGAAGTTCTCGGCCATGGTGCTCTTTACCATCCTCTGGCTGGTCGTGGTCTACGCTCCGGTCGCCCACTGGGTGTGGCACCCGAATGGCTGGATCTTCGCCCTCGGCGCGCTCGACTTCGCGGGCGGCACGGTGGTGCACATCAATGCGGGCATCGCGGGCCTGGTGGCGGCCATCGCGCTCGGCAAGCGCGTGGGCTACGGCACCGAGAACATGTCACCCTTCAGCCTCGCCCTCGCCGTCACCGGCGCCTCGCTTTTGTGGGTGGGCTGGTTCGGCTTCAACGCGGGTTCCGCGGGCGCGGCGGGCGGCCGTGCGGGCATGGCCATGCTGGTGACGCAGGTCGCAGCGGCCGTCGCGGCGCTGGCCTGGGTCTTTGCGGAATGGACCGTGAAGGGCAAGCCCTCCGTTCTCGGCGCTATTTCGGGTGCCGTCGCGGGCCTCGTCGCGATC
>DATCMG010000338.1:0-1977 GCA_036563555.1 Roseomonas sp.
CTCCACGGCGACCGTCAGCACCCCGGAGATGGCGTAGACCAGCTGATGCCAGCGGTGGGCGTGCTCCGGGAAGTAGTGGCGCGCGGGAATGGACTGCGCCCGGACCGTCATCGGCCTCGGCGCAACCAAGCCGGGCGGCGCCGCGATCGTCTCCCACAGCATGGGGCACGCTCCATTTTGTCCGGTGTTCTATACAGATTGCCAGATCGCAGAGATACGGACAGCGCCGGATCAGGTATCTCTTCACGGGATGGCACCCCTGACCGGCCTCGTTGGCCGCAGCGACGGGGCGTCGCCGGACGCCGATGTCGCTTGATCTTAAGATGAGGAACCCGCCATGCCTCGCCTCGACAGCCGCGGCCTGCCGCTCTCGACCACCTCCGACTTGGCGGCCGAGCGCTACCGGGAGGGCATCGACATCCTTCTCTCGGCTTGGCCCGGGGCCGACGAGGCCCTGGAGGCGGCGATGGCGGCCGAACCGGACTTCGCCCTGGCCCACGCGGCGCGCGCCCGCTTGCACGCCATCCGCGCCGAGCCCGCCAAGGCCCGGGAGCGGATCGCGGCGGCCATGGAGATCGCCACCCGACGCGGGACGGAGCGGGAGCGGAGCCATGTCGAGGTCCTCTCCCTCGCGATCAACGGCCAGTCGGCCAAGGCACTGGAACGGGTCCAGGCACATGCCGACCTCTGGCCACGCGACGTCCTGATCCTCTCCCTGCCGCTGGGCGCCTTTGGGCTCTTCGCCTTCTCCGGCATGGCGGACCATGATCAGGCGCGGGTGGACTTTTGCGAGCGCTACGCCCGGCACTTCGAGGCTGATGACTGGTGGTTCCTGACCTACCGCGGCTGGTCCTATGCCGAGAACGGTGAGGTGGGGTTCGGTCGCGCGCTGACGCAACGCGCCTTTGAACTGCGGAAGAACAACGCGAACGCGGTCCATGCGCTCTCGCATGCCATGTTTGAGGGCGGCGCGGGTGAGGACGCGGAGAAGCTCATCACGGGCTGGCTGCCGGGTTATGACCGCAGCGGTCCCCTCCACGGCCACATCGCCTGGCACTCCGCCCTCGTCGCCCTGGAGCGCGGCGACCCGGACGGGGCGCTTGCGATCTACGCCGAGCACGTCCAGCCCTCGGTGTCAGCCGGGATGCCGATCAACGTGGTGAGCGACGCGGCCTCCCTGCTGTGGCGGCTGCAAGCCTATGGCCATACCGTGCCGAAGGAGCTCTGGCAGGCGGCGGCGTCCTACGCCGCGCCAGCCTTCCCGAAGGCGGGCTTTCCCTTCGCTGACGTCCACATGGCCCTCCTCGCGGCGGCGACCGGGGACAAGGCGGCGGTCGAGCAGCGGGTCGCGGCGCTGACTGAGCTAGTCGAGGCGGGGACGCTGGCCGCGGGTCCGGTGGTGCCGGCGATCTGCCGCGCGGCCCTGGCCTTCGCGGAGGAGGACTATGCGGGCTGCGTGCGCATCCTGGAGCCGGTTGCCGCCGAGGTCGCGCGCATCGGCGGCAGCGGCGCGCAGCGGGAGATCGTGGAGGACACGCTCCTCCAGGCCCTGATGCGGAGCGGCGAGACCGCCAAGGCGCGCGCGCTCCTCGACCGCCGCCTGCACCGCCGCCCGTCGCCGCGCGACACGCGCTGGCACGGTCTGCTCACGGCCTGAGGACACCCATGTCGCAAGCCAATGCCACCACCACGGCCGTGCCTGCGGTCGCTTCCAGCCATGAGCGAAGCAACGTCCTGCGGCTGGCCATCGCCCATGGTGCTTGAGTGCCACCGGCCCGAGGAGAGGGCGCGGGTGCAGTCACTCAACGACTTCGCCGTCTTCGGGACCATGGCCTTCGGCTCCTTCCTCTCCGGCGGCCTGCTGACGGCCTACGGGTGGAACACGGTGCTCTGGCTGTCCTTCCTGCCCGTCTTGCTCACGATCGCGGCACTCGCCTGGACGGCGGCCGCCCGCGTCGGCAGCGCGCGGCTCCGGGA
>DATCMG010000523.1:0-5268 GCA_036563555.1 Roseomonas sp.
GCGGATCGGCATGGGGCCTCCTCGGTCGGCGCTCCTGAATGGTGGGACCGAACCTTCGTCCGCGGCAAGGCCGATCTGGGTGCTTGCGGGGCTGCCGGCCCCGGCTCGTGGTCGTCGGCGCGGCGATCGGGCACCGGCGCCGCAGGAGCTGCACCTTGCCTGGGCGGCCGGTGCCGCATCTGAGGGAGTGACGCCGCCCGGCCTCCCGCCCAAACTCGTCCAGGCAGCAGGGGAGGCCGGAGTTGTGACCATCCTGATTGAGGGCGCGATCGTCGTGACAGGCGACGACGCAGGCACCATTCACCACGACGGGGCGCTGGCCATTGAGGGCAACCGAATAGCGGCGCTCGGCCCGCGCGAGGAGATCGCCGGCCGCTTTCCGGGGGCCGAGCGGGTGGACGGCGCGGGCCGCGTCCTCCTGCCCGGCTTTGCCAACATCCACACGCACTTCGTCATGACACTCGCGCGCGGCGTCTTCGAGGATCTCTCCCCGCCGCACGAGCCGCCCTTCCGCGGTGGGCTCTCGCCGATACCCCTGCCGCCGATGACGCCGGAGGAGCAGGCCGTGATGTGCCAGCTCGGCGCGCTGGAGGCGATCCGGTCCGGCACCACCGCCGTGTTGGAAGACGGGGTGGACATCGCGAACTACGCGCGGGAGATGGTGGACACCGGGCTCCGGATGGTGCTGGCCGAACGCTGCTGGGACCGCGCCGGCGCCTCCATCGGCGATCCCTCCGAGTTCCGCCGCGACGAGGCGCTCGGCCATGCGGGGCTGGAGCGGATCGCACGGCTGCACGCCCGATGGGACGGCGCGGGAGAGGGGCGCATCCACGTCGGCGTCGCGGCCTGGGCGCCCGACATGTGCTCCCCGGAGCTGCTGCGGGATGCGCGGGCGCTGCAGGACCGGCTCGGTACCCTCGCCACCATCCACCTCAACCAGATCTGGGGTGAGGTCGCGGCGGTGCAGGCGCACCACAACATGCTGCCTTCCGAGTTCCTGGAGAGCATCGGCTTCCTGAGCGAGCGGCTGGTTGCGGCGCATTGCCGCTGTATGGAGCCGCTGGAGGAGAAGATTCTTGGGAAGCACCGGGTGAACATCGCCTTCAACTCCGCTATCGCCGCGAGACGCGGCCTGAGCCCGCGCGTCTGCGAGATGGAGACGGCCGGCTGCAACATCGGCATGGGCACCGACAACATGGCCGAGGACATGGTGGAGGTGATGCGCACCGGCCTCTTCATGGAGCGGGTGCGACGGCGCGATGGGCGCAACCCGACGCCGGAGGAGGCGCTACGCTGGGCGACGCGCAACGGGTACCGTGCCATGGGCGTGCCGGATGGCGGCTGTCTGGTCGAGGGAAACCTTGCCGACCTCATTATGCTGCGGGTGGACCGCGCGCATCTCGCTCCCTTCCTTCGCCCCGTCTCAGTCCTCGTGCACCAGGGTCAGGCGCGGGATGTGGAGGATGTGATGGTGGACGGGCGCTGGATCATGCGCGACGGCCAGGTACTGACGATGGATGAGGCGCGCATCATCCGCCAAGCGGAGGAGGTGGCGGATCACGCCTGGTCCCGCCTTTTCGCCCGCAACCCGCAATATGAGGTGCCCGCGGGCTTCCGGCCGCTGCCGGCCGCATCGAGCACCGAGCCCCTGCCGGCGGAGAACCAAGCCCTTGCGCCACCTAGGTCACGGCGTTGAAGCGTCCTATGACGCTCAAGGGTTCGTCGGCTCGGTGAGTTGGAGTGGGATATCGCCGACCGTGGCACCGGCGAGGGCCGGCGGAACCAGAGCGACGGTGAGCGAGACGATGCCGTCGGCCATGGCGGTCGAGACCGCGGTGGTGGTCTTACCCTCGCGTGCGAGGCGCCAGGCGGCGAGGCTCTCCGGCAGGGCGCAGAGCAGGCCGATAACGAAGAGGCCGACCACCAGGTCCGAGGTCCTGGGTATCGACGGACAGATCGGAGCCGTTGGGAAAGTACCGCCGCAGGAGGCCGTGTTCTCACTGCTCTCTCGCTGCCAAGGGCTGCGTGGATCACAGAAGTAAGGAGGCTGTGCACTAGGTCGGCCCAGCGACCCGGACACGCTGCCTCCTAATCAACCGAATTCGATCAGGAGGCAGCAAGGCCAGCAAACCGTGCTGTCTGTTTGAATTCTCTACCTACCGGTATAGTAGCAACCAACCAGATCCAGTGCGCTCATGACTGGCTCTGCCCGCCGCCGCCTAATCCTTGTCCAGCCTGGCGCGCGGTGTCGGCGGAGTTCTGCAAGAGTTTCTCGCTGACGCCCAGGAGTTCCCGCAGGTTGTCCATAAAGTACCGGCTCTGAATGTCGAGAACATCGCTGGGTGTGCGGGCCTGGCTGAGCTTCTGCACCATCTCCTGTTGGCGCTGGGTCGTGTGGCGAACGTATTCGGAGACTTCCGAGGTCGCTGACTGGGCGCCTGAACTGAGCGTCTCGCCGATGCGGCGCATGACCTCAAAGTTCTGTCCAGCCCGATCGATCATTTCGCGCGGAAGCTGGGCAGATGCCTCGGCCGCGCCGCGCATCTGATCCGCTCCGTGCTGGAGAAGCTGGCTCACCTTTTGAGGTGCGTCGGTCTGAGGTTGGGCGGCGGGCCCCTGACTGGCCCCGCCGACTGCGTCACGGAGCCGTTGATCTTTGTCGTCCGGCATGACTTTCCTCCTCGGGGGTTCCCGCTAGCCAAAATGGGCGGAGGACAGCTCGAAAACAGACCCGCTGCCGGGAAAATCCGGCCAATTCTTGGGCCCAGCTGATGCAATCACTGTTGTACTGGCCTTTAGCTGTTCGCCTGGATCATGGCGCGAACCTTCGGATAGACCTCGGTTGTGAAAACGCGCGTGCCCGGAACCCTCATCGGCGCCGGGATCCCGAGCTCCATACCCTATTCCAGCGCTAATCTTCTATAGGACACCGGTGCCGATAAGGGGTTCCCCGCGAGGCCGATCCACAGGCGGAGAGGGGCCAGCAGCTCGATCTCGGCGTCGTGAAGGCATTCGGGATCACCTTCGACCGCGGCTCCTGCCGACCGATGGAGAACACTCTCACGCCCTTCGGCCAGATCTGCAGGTCGCGTTAGACCGTGATCTGAGCAGGCTGGGGCAGGGCAGGGGGCGTGGTGACGTCCATGGGGCCGCCCCGGGCGCGCACTTCCGCCGCCGTTCTGGACGGAGAGCCGGCCGTTGCCGGACGCAACGGCGGTCAATGGCCGAACGAGTCTGAATCAGGGGCAGGGGAGCGGTTGAACCGAAAGTATGGGAAGCCGTTGGGCCGTGGGCGATTTCCGCTCGCTGCCCTGCCCCTTGTTGACGTGAGGCGGCGGCAACTTCCCCGTGTCCAGCCAGGCATCCACCAGGCGCACGATCTCCGCGGTGTTGCCGATCCCGCCCCAGTACCCGCGCGACCCGTGTGGGAACCCTTCCAGCGCGAGGGAGAAGCTCGTGCCTTTCTCATTCGAGACGATGGACGCGCCCCGGTTGTCGTAGGTTGGGCCGCCATGTGGCCCCTGCGGCTTCACGATACGGGGCCGGCGGTCAGGGCGAGGGTCAGCAGACATCCGGTGCATGTAACACATCGATGTTCACGAATCGTTCTGGATCTCATAGCCTGCACACTCTCCTCCCCTCGGAGCAGCAGAGAGGACCCGCACGTGAGCTATGACCACCTCTACAAGCCTGAACCCTGCGCCTCCTGGCCTGCGGAACAGCTAAGCGCGGTCGGGATCATCTACCGCGAATCGGCCGGGCAAGGCCTCGACGGCGCAGCCTGCCTGGAGCGGGCGATTGCCGCTTATGTCGCCGCAGGGGGACCTCGGGCCGGCGCTGCGCGAGCCGTCCTCGACATGATTGCCTCCCTCTCCATGGAGCAGGGGGATTGGCTCTGGGGACCGGCCCATGCGCATCGCGATCGGCAGTCCAGCGCCGATCAACAGCCGGATCTGTTCGAGATGCCTGCTGCTGCCGCGCCACCATGCTGACCCTCCGTCCCACTCCTTCCGAGCCCGTCAGGGTCGCCCCTGGCCGTGCAGAGCTGGTCGCCACCTGGGATGCTTTGGATCAGGACGGCCGCCGTCTGCTGCTGGCGCAGGCTCGTGCCTGGGTCGCCGTGACGGGACGAGCTCCGCCTGCCCTGCGCGCAGACCTCCCGGTTCAGCAGACATCCGAGGATCCGGCCCAGTAATGACTGCCGATGATCCTGATGCCGCTGCCGCGCTGATCCCCGTCACCGCCGAGGAAATCGCGGCGGCCCCGGCCCATGCGCTCCGGTTCGACGCCCGGGGCAAGGCGCGGCACGGCGTCGGAGACCTCGTAACAAGCCTCGTCGCCGAGCGCCTGGTCGATCACCTGCAGCAGAGCGGCTTCGTGCTGATGCGCGGCCGTGGCGCCCGCCCGCACGCCGCCGGCTGAATTCCGGTTGTTATAACAGGTTGATGCAGTATCGGCGGCCGTTCCCGGTGTTGGCACGGAATCGCTGCTGGGCGGGCACATGGCGCGAGCAAGTGGGTCAGGGTGCTCGCCTGAGCCGCTGGCCAGGGCTAACGACGTCATCCTGCAAGGGGCGCCCTTGAGGCCACACGGCACCATGGCGACCCCCTGCGACCTGTTGGTCAGTCCTTAGATCGCGAATTCATCCTTGGTCTTACCCTTGCTGACTGCCTCGCCGAGCCACCTGGGCATGCGACCACGGCCGCTCCAGGTTTCACCCTCGGGGCTGCGGTACTTCGGCGCCACCTGGGCACCCGCATCGCGGCGTACACGTCGGACATTGGTCTGCGGTTTGGCCTGGCTACCAATCAGCGCATCCAGGCTCAATCCCAGCTGGGCAGCCTTTTCCGTCATCTCCTCGATCAGTGCGGCACGGGCAGCTTTGCTCTTCTCAGCGAGCTTGGCCTTGGCCTCCTCAATCAGCTGATTGAGTTCCTGTGCGTTCAGGTGGTCGAGGTTGATGCTGTGCTTGACCATTCGGTGTCGATTCCTGGTTAATGACGGTCCGGCCATTAACACCGAGAAATGTTGTTGAACAGAAGCCGGGGCAAGCAACTCTAGTAAAATCCTGAGTTATCGTGCCGACCCCCGACTCTGCTGGGTTTCCGGAAACCCTAAAAGCCCCGCCATTTGGCACTTTGATTCTATGGAACGTGGAAAGAGCCAACCCAATGAGACCTGGGGATGTGAGGTGGAGACGGGAAAAGCGCTTTGACATGAGGGTGCTGACCGTCCTGGCGCTGATAATCCTCGTGACGTCTGTGGTCA
>DATCMG010000340.1:0-3886 GCA_036563555.1 Roseomonas sp.
GCCATCATCGGCGGCCTGGCCCTGGGTGCCCTGGCGGGTGCCGCCGTGGCCGCGCCCCCGCCGCCCGTCTATTACGCGCCGCCGGTTACCTACGCGCCCCCGCCCCCCATGGCCTACGCACCGCCGCCGCCGGTCTATTACGCCCCGCCGCCCGTGGCCTATTACGCGCCCCCGCCAGTGGCCTACCGCCCCTATTACCGCTGGTAGCCACCAGCGAAGGCGCCTTCCGCGACGGGCCGGGCAAGACCTCTTGCCCGGCCCTTCCTGTCTCTGGCCTGCCCCTTCAGGCCGGCGGCGCGTATTGCCCGCTCGCCTCGGCCGCCTTGCGCGCCAGCCCTACCAGCAGGTCCAGCACCGGCGTCGCCACCCCGGCCATCCGCGCCAGCGCCAGCGGCTGAAGCAGCATCGCCTCCATCTCCACCGGCCGCCCCGCCTCCATGTCCTGCAGGATGGAAGGCTTGTGCGCCATCTTCGTGGACGCCTCGACCCGCGCCTCCGGATCGAAATCCAGCGCGATTCCGAGCCCGCGGGCGATCGCCCCGGCTTCCCGCAGCCCGGCCAGCGCCGCCTCCCGTGCCGCCGGCTCCGCCAGCGTCGCCCCGATCCCCTGCCGCGACAGGAGGCAGAGCGGTCCGTAGGTGAGGTTCGAGACGAGCTTCAACCACACCTCGCGCCGGATGTCCGGCACCACCGGGCCGCCCATGCCGCCGGCCTCCAGCGCGGCCGAAAGCGCCCGCGACCGCTCGCTGATCCGCCCGTCCGGCTCACCAAGCACGATCCTGCTCGTGGCGTTCTCCACCTCGATCCGGCCGGGCTCGTTCACGGTGCAGGCGGAATAGACCACCCCGCCCATCGTCCGCTCCACACCCACCGCGCGCCGCACTGCATCGCCCGGGTCCAGCGCCGGCAGGGAAGTGCCGTCCAGCGCTCCGCCATGCCGGTCGAAATACCACCAGGGGATGCCGTTCATCGCGAAGACCACCGGCGTATCCGGCCCCAGCAGCGGCCCGATTGCGGCGGCCACGCCGGGAAGCTGATGGCCCTTTACCGTCACCACCACGGCATCCTGCGGCCCCAGCACCGCCGGGTCGTCGCTCGCCGCCGGGCGCGAATGGAAGGTTCCGTCCTTCGCCACCACTGTCAGCCCGCGCTCGCGGATCGCCGCCAGGGTGGCGCCGCGCGCCACCACGCTCACCTCGGCCCCGCCGCGCGCCAGCCGCCCCGCCACATGCCCGCCGATCGCGCCGGCGCCGAAGACGCAGATTTTCATGCCAGGATTTCCAGCGCGGCGCGCGACAGCGCCTGCACGCCCAGGGGAATGCAGCCCTCATCCGGTTGGTAGCCGGCATTGTGCAGCTTGTCCGCCCGCCCCGGCGTGCCCGACCCGATCCGCAGATGCGCCGAGGGCACGAGCTGCGCGAATTCGGCGAAATCCTCGCTCCCCATGCTCGGCACCCCGGGCTTCGGCGCCTGGCCGAGCTGGGCCGAGACCGCCGCCAGCAGCCGGTCCAGCACTCCGTCGTCATTCGCCAGGGGCGGCACCTTGCGCTGGTAGTCCAGCGCGCATTCCACCCGGAATCCCGCCTCCAGCCCGGCGCAGAGCCGCCGGATCGCCTCGCCCGCGATGTTCCGCGTCTCCGGGTCCAGCGTCCGCACCGTCCCCTTCAGGTGAACCCGTTCGGGGATGATGTTGTAGGTTGTCCCGCCCGAGAGCATCCCGATCGTCACCACCGCCGGCCGCAGCGGATCGACCTCGCGGCTCACCACCGTCTGCACCTGCGAGACGAAATGCGCCCCGGCCACGATCGGGTCCACCGCCGATTCCGGATGCGCCGCATGGCCCGACCGTCCCCGGATCACCAGGTCGAACCGGTCCGAGGCCGCGAGGCAGGCCCCCCGCGCGAAGCCCGTCTCCCCCACCGGCATGTCGGGATGGTTGTGGAAGCCCAGCGCCATGTCGAAGCCCTCGGCCGCGCCATCGGCGATCATCGCGGCCGCCCCTTCCAGCGTCTCCTCCGCCGGCTGGAACACCAGCGCCACGCGCCCGGCCAGCATCGGCGCCAGCTCCCGCAGCACCTCGGCGACGCCCAGCAGCGTCACCGTATGGATGTCGTGCCCGCAGGCATGCATCTTGCCATCCACCGTGCTGGCGAAGGGCAGCCCCGTCTCCTCATGGATCGGCAGCGCGTCCATGTCGGCGCGGATCGCGAGCGTCGGCCCCGGCCGGCCGCCCTCGATCATCCCCACGATCCCCGTCCGCCCCAGCCCGGTCCGGTGCGGAATTCCGAGCCGCGACAACTCGGCTGAGACGATTCCCGCCGTCCGGACCTCCTCGAAGGCCAGTTCGGGATGCGCGTGGATGTTGCGGCGGATGGCGGCAAGCCCGGGCGCCAGCGCCGCGGCCGCCTCGGCGATCCGGCGCGCCGGATCATTGATTCCCGTGGCCTGGAGGCTCGTCATAGCATGTTTTCTCGCAACGATGTTGCGCTGCATCGTAGGTGAAGAAGTATCCATGACAAGTCTCGCGATCATCTCACGCTTGTAGCTTTCTTCTCAGCCCCATAGGTTGCCCTTCTCTCTTAGGGAGGCACGTCCCGGACGAGGACGAGGGCACCAACTGTGCCGGCCGCGAGGCCCAGAGGGGACGCTTCATCGAAGCCGTCCCCCGGGGTCCGCGGCCTGGACCGTATGGGCCCCGCCCCGCGCCGCCGCGCCCCCGTTCGACCGTTTTTGAGGGACCAGGGGTGGAGAGTTCATGAAGATCAATGCAAAGGACCTGTGGGCGGGGGGGCTGCTGGTCGTCCTCGCCGTCATCGGCCTGTACATCAATGGCGGCTTCCTCGGCATCGGCCTGGAACAGCACTCGCTCGGCAGCGCGCGGCGCATGGGCCCGGGCTACATGCCCATGCTGGTCTTCTGGCTGCAGCTTGGCCTCGGCGCGCTCGTGTTCATCCTGGCCCTCGCCAACGGACCGGACCCGCTGGAGCGCTGGACAAAGCTCGACCTCGTCACCCTCGCCATCAGCGTCTCCGTCGGCCTTATCATCTGGCGGGTGATGGAAGGCATGGGCCTGACGACGAACTACGTCCAGGTCGGCGTCGCCTGCTTCGTGGCCCTTCTGATCCTCTCGATCTCCCCCCCCTGGCGACCGTTGGGCCTGGTTCTTGCGGCCTTCGCAATCTTCGGCCTTCTGCTCGATACGCTCGGGCTGATGCTGAGCATCGTGGCCGTCTGCATCGTCTCGGCCCTGGCCGACCGCGAGCACCGGCCGCTCGGTGTCGCCGGGATGACGCTGTTCCTTTGTATCCTCTGCTGGTTCGTCTTCATCAGGCAGCTCGATATCCGGGTGCCCCTATGGCCGAACAGCTACTGATGCGCCGGGCTTAGGAAGGGCCAAAACAGACCATGGACCTGCTTCTCTCCAACCTTGCGCACGGCTTCGGCGTAGCCTTGTCGCTGGACAACCTGCTCTTCGCGCTGCTCGGCGCGATGATCGGGACCGCCATCGGCGTGCTGCCCGGGATCGGGCCGGTCGCCACCATCTCGCTGCTGCTGCCGATCACCTTCGGCCAGCCGGCGACCACGGCCATCATCATGCTCGCCGGCATCTACTACGGCGCGCAGTATGGCGGATCGACCACCGCCATCCTGCTGAACCTGCCGGGCGAGGTATCGTCCGTGGTGACGGCGCTGGAAGGCTACAAGATGGCCCGCAACGGCCGGGCGGGCGCGGCGCTGACGATCGCGGCCGTCGGATCCTTCTTCGCGGGCTCGGTCGCGACGATCGTGGTGGCGGCCTCGGGCCCGCTGCTCACCTCGGTGGCGCTGTCCTTCGGGCCGGCGGACTACTTCTCGCTGATGCTCCTGGGTCTGATCATCTCGGCGG
>DATCMG010000345.1:0-2474 GCA_036563555.1 Roseomonas sp.
TCCTCGACCTCACGCCGGTGCCGGCGAGCAACAGCGGGATCAGCCTGATCCTGCCCAGTGGGGCTACCCTGCCGCTGGATCCGGATGGCAGTCCACTTAGCCTCGCCGACGCGGTCGTCACTGACCACGACTACTTCGGGGAGCCCGGCGGGACGCTGCCGGGGCTCGCCATCAACGGCGTGCCTCTCTCTACCACGAGCGGACTGGGCGGTCGGATCGGCGAGGGCTTCAAGCTGCGCGACGGGACCCTGCCTCGGATGCAGGCGGAGCTCGACGTGACCGCTGCCACCCTCGCGGACCGGCTGGCGAAGCAGGGCCTTCGGCTGTTCACCGACGCCGGCGGCGGCCAGGGGCCGGAGCCCCTGGCCGCCGGTGCGGGCCCGCCCATGGCGGGCTTCGCCAGTCGCATTCAAGTCAACCCCGAGGTGGCGAGCGAGCCCCGCCTGCTGCGGGACGGCACTGCCGAATCTGGCGTCTTCACGCCGAACCCCGCCGGTGGCCCGAGCGGCTACAGCGCCCTCCTGAACCGCGTCAACGACTATGCATTCGGGACGCAGTCCGCACTCGGAGCGGCGCACCCGCCCATCCCGAGGAGTGGCCTTGGGCCCGGCGGGAACATCAGCAGCGGCGTGGCCACCTCCAGCCGGATCGTCGACTTCGCGGCGACCGTTATCGGCCGACAGAGCGAGGAGGCGGCTGCGGCGAAGGGTGCTGCCGGGCAGGCAACAGCCATCCGCGCCCAGTTCGACACGCTGCTCCAGCAGCGCGAGGGCGTCGACGTTGATGCCGAGATGGCATCCATGGTGCAGCTTCAGAACGCCTACGCGGCGAATGCGCGGGTGATGTCCGTCGTACAGGACATGTGGGACGCGTTGCTAGCGTCGGTCAGGTAAGGAGAGTCGAAGATGGCGGTCAGCGGCTTCCGGGGCCTGGACAGCACCATGCTGGCGGCGGTGCAGCTTCGCACCCGCTTCAACGAGGAGACTCGGCAGGCGGCGAGCGGCATGCGGGCGGACACCTATGCCGGCCTCGGTGCTGACGCGCGTCGTTCCGTCAGCCTCCGCGGCGAACTCTTGCGCCGAGAGGCCCTGGCCACCAACGCTGGCCAAGCTGAGGCACGTGCATCGTACACGCAGACGATGCTGAGCCGGCTCTCCGACATCGCGACCACCATGGCCACCTCCGCTGACGACGGGCTGAGTGTGCTGGGCACGGACCGAAGCTTGATCGCGGAGAACGCCCGCAAGGCCCTGGCGGAGGTGACCGGCCTGCTCGGCGAACGGTATCAGGGCGAGGCCGTGTTCGGCGGCAGCGATCCCGAGGGTGACCCGATCGTCAGTCCTGACGAGATCTTTCACTCCGGCCTCTACACCGGCATTCGCGATGAGGTAATGAAGCTCGGCACGAGTGACGCCGCCACGGTGCTGGCGAGCACCCGCGCGCTGGCGAGCAGCAACGACCCGGCCGTGACGCCCTTCTCCGCCCACGCTGCCGCGTCCGCCCGCGGGGAGATCGACGACCCTCGGCGCAGCGTGACCGTGGCTGACGGCGTGCGGGTCGATATCGGCCTCTACCCGAATCGGGACGCGTCGATGCTCCCCGCCGGCGCCGAAAGTACGGGGTCTTGGTCACGCGACTTGCTGCACGGGCTCAGCGTACTATCGAACCTCGACTCTGCCCCCGCCGAGAGCGACGCGTCGGCGCTGCTGCAGGGCGTGATCAGTACACTTCGTTCGGCCAAGGAGCGTGTGGACCACGAGGCCGGCGCACTGGGTTACGCAGAACAGCGGCTGGCTGCGGCGCGTGCTCAGAACACCGAGGTAGCGAATCAGCTGGAACGGCAGCTGGGCGACCTGGAGACGGTGGACCTGGCGGAGGCATTCGTCCGCCTTCAGGCTACCCAGACCCAGCTGGAGGCGAGCTACAAGAGCTTGTCCATGCTCGGCGACCTGACCCTCACGAGCTTCCTGCGCTGACCGCAGAGGACATCGCAGTCGGCGGACCGGCAGTGGGTGGCGGTGATCCCCGGATCGGAGCGTCGCCCTGAAGCGGCCGCACGGCGGGCTGGACGGCCCACGCTGGAATTGGCTACCGGGAGCACCACTACCCCGCGGAGCGCGATGCACCATGCGACCCTGTAGTCTCGACGGCGTCGGGGCTTGCGATCCTAACCGCCGGAGCCGTCCTTCTCATCAGAACAGCCGCCGTCCCTGTGGCGGCGTAGCGATCGCGGCGACCGCAGCCACGGGCGCGCGGCCGATAACTGGAACCGGGGCCGCGCGATAGGCGTCGAGCCCACGCCCCGCGCCGCTGCCTAAGGCGCCGGGCGCAGAAGCTGTGGCCATCGGGATGACCTGTGCCCGCTCCGCCCCGTTAGAGAGAAAGAAGCCACCACCGATCGCGCCGAAGCCGTGGGGCAGGGCTGGCGCGGCCGCCGCGGGGCCACTGGCCGGCGCGTTGCCGATCGCGACCAT
>DATCMG010000351.1:0-4557 GCA_036563555.1 Roseomonas sp.
TATAGGCGATGAGCGCGTTCCGCATTACTGCGACGCCGAGCGGCTTGGTGAGCACGCGGCGTTCCCAGGACGCGTTGATGTTCCAGTCGTCGGTGACGTCGTGGTCGTCGAAGATCATCAGCGTCGGGGTGTTCGCCAGCACCCGCGCGACCTTGCCCACCGTCGCAGCGAATACGCGGAGCCGCTGCCGCTCCACCTCGAAGCCCGGGCCGAGGGTCGCCGCTATCCGTCCCGGCAGGCCGGGTCCCCCTTCGGCGGGCAGCAGCTCGGCGAGGTTTGTAAGGGCGAAGGGGCCCTGCTGCGTCTCGGCCTCCGCGCTGCACTCGGCCAGGCTCGCGACCGGGCGCCAGCACAGTGGCGACCAGGCCAGCAGGTACATCGCGGCGTACTCGCCGAAGGTCAGCAGGTGATTCTGCGCTTCGATCGAGGTAAAGCCGCCCTCACTGCGGATCAGGACGGTGCGGCGCAGCGGTGGCGCGGTGGCGGGGGTGACGTCGCCGGGGCCGCCATCTTTGCGAGGTAGCTGCTCCGCGCCGCCCATCAGGTCGGCGGCGAGCTGCTGGACCATGTGTAGCAGCGCCGTCGGCACGTCGTCTGCATAGATCTGGTCGCCCGTCAAGAAGAGTTGGTGCGGGCGGCCGAGCTCGACAGGCGGCTCGCCGACCTTCCCTCCAAGGGTCTCATCAAGCCAGGACAGCGCGTCGGTGCCGGGTCCATGCGCCTTGCGGCAGCTCGCATGTGCGATACGCAGATCCTCAAGAGCGCCGGGCGGCGCGACGAAACCGGGCAACTTCTTCTCACCGCCGCCGAGCCCGACGAAGGCCGGCGCGAGCGGCGAGACGTTCTCGATGCCGCGCGAGCCGCCGTCGCCCTTCGGGTCGTCTTCCAGCAGGCCCATCGCCAGCAAACCCTTCGCCTCGCCGCCGGCGAGCGGCTTCAGCACCACGTCGTAGCTGTAGCGCGCGCCGGGCCGCAGATGGCCGGGCTGCAGCGGCGGAGTCTCCGGATTGTTCGCCGCGCCCTCGGGCCGGCCAGCGCGGACAAGCGCGAGGTGCAGCCGGTCGCCGAGCCGGCGCGTCGTCGCGATGCCTCCGCCGACCGGCTCCAGCCCATCTGCCGCGCCGGGACCTGTCGAGACTGCCTCGCTTTCGAAGAGCGTCAGCGCCACCAGGCAAGGCTCGCGGCAGGCGACCCAGACCGTGACCGTCTCGCCGTCGAGCCGCCGCAGAATAGGTCCGGCCAATAAGAGCGGGAGCTCAGTCATGGCCGTTGGAGAAGGCAAACTGGCTGTCGAACAGCGCGCCGATGCCCGTCACGGGCCAGCCTCCCCCTGGCGTCGGGCAAGAGCGTGGCATGTGGAATGGGCCAGTTGTCCACGACGCTGTGTTCAAGGATTCGTGTGTG
This sequence comes from Roseomonas sp., assembly GCA_036563555.1. Lineage (GTDB taxonomy): Bacteria > Pseudomonadota > Alphaproteobacteria > Acetobacterales > Acetobacteraceae > Roseomonas. The sequence continues at coordinate 1,405 of DATCMG010000351.1, forward strand.
ACCGGAACGGCGGGTTGTACGCACCCGGGCCGTCGGTCGGGGTGCTGGGCGGTGGTCAAGCTCCCTCACAAGGACGTTGCCGACCTGATTGTCAGTGTCCGTGACCCGGGTCGCTGCCTCGCCAAGCCCCGCGACGACGCCAGAGCGTGACGGTGCAGCCGTGCACGCACGATGCGACCCAAATTACAGCAGTTCCTTGCACCAGCGCCGCGCCAGTCTCATCGCGCGACTGCGGCTCAGCGCACTCCAAGGCGCGGGCAGGTCTCGCGATAGAGTCGGTCGCCGAGGTGGGCGCGCCATTCGTCTGCGGATAGATTGCGGGAGAGGCGCGCGCAGGCGGCCTGCGGCAGGTCATCGCGGTCCAGCACCCGGGCCTCAATTACGCCGTCCCGGCGAAGCAGCACGACACGCCCGTCCTGCGACAGCGCGGCGACCTCCATCCCGGGCCGGCGCAGGACCTCGCGTGGGACCGCGCCCTCGAGGTCCCAGACCACCGCATCACGCTGCACGCGCGACATCGCCGTCACCCAGTATGCAAGGCGGCTCGGGTACACTGTCGCGGCTGTGCGACGCCCAGTTGCGCTCAGCTCCGCATCAGGAAAGTACGCCTTCTCCTCCTCCCCAAGTGTCTCCTCGTACCCGACGGCGCGGTCCACGCCTGGCGGAATGCGAGTGAGGATTCGCCCCTCCTCCACGTCCCACACCATCACCGCGGCCTCCGAGTAGAAGCGAGCGCCAAGGCCCATCGACACGACCTTGCCGGCAACCATAGAGAGTCGGCGTCCGTCCGGCAGCAGCGCTAGTTTTCCGATGTGGTCTAGCGTACCGGGCGGCGCCAGCTCACGCACTGTCCGGTCGGAGGCGAGATCGACCACCGTTGCCTGTTCGCGGCCGACCGCAAGGCGTGTCCCACCCATGTCCATGGCCATTCTGACCGAGTCCGCCGCATCGTACTTCGCCATTACGGTGCGCCTGAGCACCGTGCCGGTCCGTGCGTCGAGTATGGCGAGCGTGGCGTCACCCCCTAACATCGGCGGCGGGATTTTCGCCAGGACTAGCTGCCCGTCAGGTGATATCTGGACCAAAGGAAGCATCTGAGCAGTCCGGCCTTCGTGATGCGGCTCCGCCGGGCTCGCCTCCCAAAGCACGTGGCCATCCACCGTTCTGAGCGCCGCCAATCGGCCGTCCTCGTGCGCGAAGACCACCAGCTGTCCGTCTGGAGAGAACGCCGCGTCGGCGGCTGATTCGGACTGCCAGAGGGATCTGCCGCCGCCGTTCAGATCGATGAGCTGGCCGGGCAGAGGCTGAGTGGGCAAGGCGGCCAGGGTTCGGAAGCTGCGCGGTTCGCCGAAGGGTCCCGCAACCCGGGAACCGCCCGGTGCGGCGACTACGGTGGCGGCAGCCGGAAACCGCGCGATGGTTCGTGCCCCACCTAGGTCCACCAAGCGCGTGCGTCGCGTCGAGCGCGACTTCCAGGGCCTGCTGCTGTCAGGCTCTGAGGTGTGCCACTCAGAAATGGATGCCACGTCACCGTTCGTCGTCAACCCCACGACGGTACCGTTCATTTCTACTAGGCCGCCGAACCTTGCGCGCTCCAGCGGGTGCGCCGCGTCGATCAGCAGCACCGAACGGTCCTCCCCAACCAGGGCAAGGTAACGACCTCCCGGCGTGTCGAGCACGTCCGAGATCGGCACCTCCGGCGTCACGCGCAGGGTCTCGCGCCCTGATTCGGAGTCCCAGCGTCGCAGCAGGTGGCCCCCCGCCGAGATGAAGCCGTGTCCGTCAGCCGAGAAGCGCCCGCTCGCGGCGAGCTCGGCGAAGATGCTCCCATCGGTGGCGCTGCGGAGTTGAGTGGCCGCGCCACGCAGAAGCGGCACGAGGATGTCGGGAGGCAGGCCGGTTCTGGCGGCGAAGTGCCGGCCGCGCGGCGCCACTGCGCCGGGCGCCCCCTGTTGGATCTGAACCTCTTCCTCCTTGAACTCCAGGCCGCCACTGCGATAGCTGATCCGGAGCAGCGTCCCGCTGGAGCCCTGCCCGGGGCGCGTCAGCAGCAGCTCGCTCCCCTCCGCGGCGAAGCCCGCGCCCGCCACATCCGGCCAGGTCCGGAAGAGCGGTGGAGGCGTTTGCTGGCCCTGGGCGGCGGGCGGGGCTAGCGGTGAACTTCTAACACTCGGCACCTGCCGGCCTCCTCGGGCGCGGCGGTCAGCAGTCTCGCCGAGGCTCATCCGTTGGTCGCGCACTAGTAATGGCGCGGCGGCATCGGCCTGGGCAGCCGGGCCGCCGTCGGGCGACCGCCAAGGCCAGAGCAACGCCATCGCGCCGCGGTCCGCCGGCCTGTACGTTGCGAGCAGCGCGGGTCCAGAGCCGAGCGCAATGCAGGGCATACCAGGATCGTCGACGAGCTCAACCCGGGGCGGCAGCAAAAGCTGCGCCCGTAGTTGGCCATCAAAGCTGCGCCATACGGTCACCTCGCGCCGTCCGTCCGTGTGTGCGACCAGGGCCGCGAAGAACTCTGAATCAGGACTGAAAGCGGTGCAGCGCACGCCGGCCTCGGCGACACGCCGTAGGAGCGGCGGGGCTGGAACACCTACTTCAAGCCCGCCCGTGTGGAGTAGCGTCGCGCCGCCCTCGGCGTCCGTGGCGGCAAGCCAGCGCCCGTCCGGACTCGATAGCAGAGCGGTGGCGGAGCGCAGCAAGTTGAGCGGCGGCTCGGCGCGCATACCCTCGAGCGTCCAGACCTCTATGCTCGATCCCGCGCCCCGGAACAGTCTGAGCCCGTCGCCCGAGAAGGCGAGCACCGGCGGCGCCTCCTGTGATGGAAAGGCACGAATCCGCCGCGGCAGCCGGGTGAGCGCGTCGGAGAGGACCGAGAGCGGCTCACCTTCCTCCCCGCCATTCTCACGCATGATCCGCAGTGCCTCCAGCGCCAGCAGTGCTTGGCGCTCGGCGACCTCTGGTTCTGGCCCAGTGAACGTTCGCGCCTCGGCCGCGAGCAGCCCGGCCGCGGCGACCTCGCCCTTCCTGACCGCGAGGGTGCGCTGCTCGACGGCCTCGTTTCGTGAAATCAGGGCCCAGGCGGCAAGACCCGCCAGTGCCGCCATCACCGAGCCGGTTCCCGTCACCCACAGCCGGCGCACGCGCGCGCGTCGGCGC
>DATCMG010000355.1:0-4974 GCA_036563555.1 Roseomonas sp.
GAGGACATGAAGAAGCTCATCGCCTACTCATCGGTGGCGCATATGGGCATCGTCACCATCGGGCTCTTCACCTTCAACCAGCAGGGCATCTCGGGCGCGCTCTTCACCATGCTCGCCCATGGCATCGTCTCGGGCGCGCTCTTCCTCTGCGTCGGTGTGCTCTATGATCGCGTGCATTCGCGGGAGATCGCGCGCTATGGCGGGGTGGCGAAGATCATGCCGGCCTATGCGCTCGTTTTCATGGTCTTCACCATGGCCAGCGTGGCACTTCCGGGCACGGCGAACTTCCCTGGTGAGTTCCTGGTGATCACCGGCGCCTGGCGCTCCAGTGCCTGGGTGGCGCTCGGCGCGGCCACGGGCATGATCCTGGGCGCGGCCTATATGCTCTGGCTCTACCGCCGGGTGGTCTTCTCCAAGGTTACCCGGGACGAGGTGCGCGGGTTGCTCGACCTGTCCCCGCGGGAACTCGCAATCTTCGCACCCCTGATCCTGCTGACCCTCTGGATGGGGCTCTATCCCTCTTCCTTCACCCATGTCTGGGAAGTCTCCGTCGCCGCGCTGCTGGAGCGGCACGAGGCTGCCCTGGCGGTGCCGCGCGTGGCGGGGCTGTGAGACGATGAACTGGACCCTCGCCCTTCCTGAGATCCTGCTCGCGGCCGTTGGCCTCGTGCTGCTGATGGTCGGCGTGATCCCCAAGCGGGACATGACCTTCCCTGTCACCATGGGCACGCTCGGCGCGCTGCTGGTGGCGACGGTGCTCGCCATGGCGACGCCGGACGGCATGGCCTTCAGCAACCAGTTCGTGTCGGACGGCTTCGCCCGCTTCGCCAAGGTGCTGATCCTGCTCGGCGCGGCATCCGGGCTGATGCTGGCGCTGGACTGGAACGAGAAGCAGGGCATCGCACGCTTCGAATTCCCGATCCTCGTGCTGTTCAGCACGATCGGCATGATGGTGATGGTGTCGGCCGCAGACCTCATCACCCTCTATATGGGCCTCGAGCTGCTCTCGCTCTCGCTCTATGTCATCGCGTCCTTCGACCGCGACAACTCCCGCTCCGCCGAGGCCGGGCTGAAATACTTCGTGCTCGGTGCCCTGGCCTCCGGTCTCTATCTCTACGGCGCGAGCCTCACCTACGGCTTCTCCGGCTCCACGAACTTCGCCGCCATCGCGAATGCGGTGTCGAACGAAGGCGGGGCGTCGCTGGGCGTGATGGTCGGCATGACCTTCGTGGTGGCCGCGCTGGCCTTCAAGATCTCCGCCGTGCCCTTCCATATGTGGACGCCGGACGTTTATGAGGGCGCGCCGACACCGGTCACGGCCTTCTTCGCCTCGGCGCCCAAGGTCGCGGCGGTGTCGTTGCTGGTCCGCGTGCTGGCCGATCCCTTCGCCGATCTGGCCGCCCAGTGGCAGGGCGTGATCTGGCTCGCCTCGCTCGGCTCGATGCTGCTCGGCTCCTTCGCGGCCATCCGGCAGCAGAACATCAAGCGGCTGATGGCCTATTCCTCGATCGGTCATGTCGGCTACGCGCTGATGGGCCTGGCGGTGGCCACCGATATCGGCTTGCGCGGCGTGATGCTCTACATGGCGATCTACCTCGTCATGAATGCGGGCGTCTTCGCCGTCCTCGTCTCCATGCGGCGCCAGGGGCGCTCCCTGGAGCGCGTGGACGACCTGGCCGGGCTGGGGCGCACCGATCCGGCCATGGCGATCGCCATGGTGATCTTCATGTTCTCCATGGCCGGCATCCCGCCGCTCGCCGGCTTCTTTTCCAAGCTCTACGTCTTCCTGGCCGCGGTGCAGGAAGGCTTCTGGGTGCTGGCGACCGTCGGCGTGCTCACCAGCGTGGTCGGGGCCTACTACTACCTCCGGATTATCAGGGTGATGTATTTCGATGCGCCTGCCGGTGCGCTTGACCCACGTCCGGCCGCCGTCACGATGGTGCTGGCGGGGGCGGGGCTGTTCAACGTGTTGTTCTTCCTCTTCCCCGCGCCGGTCGTGGCCGCCGCGGCCGCTGCTGTCGCGGCCCTGGCGGGGTGAGCATGGTGCCGGCGGGCTGGCGGCTGCTGGTCCATGACCAGCTTCCCAGCACCGCCGACCTGATACGGGCCCGGGCCGAGGCGGGAGAGGGGGAGCGCCTCGCCATCCTCGCTCGCCGGCAGACGGCAGGGCGTGGAACGCATGGACGGTCCTGGGACTCCCCGGGCGGCAATCTCTTCCTTTCCGTCCTCCTGCGTCCGGACGCCCCGGCGCGGGAGGTGCCGCAATGGGCCCTCCTGGCCGCCGTCGCCCTTCATTCGGCGCTGGCGCCCCATGCCGGGCCGGGCCTCTCGCTCAAATGGCCGAACGACCTCCTGTTCGGCGGGGCCAAATGCGCGGGCATCCTGTCTGAGGCGAGCCTGGACCCGGCGGGCCGGCTGAGCTGGCTTGCCTTCGGCTTCGGCGTGAACCTCGCCCACGCCCCCGCCGTGCCTGGCCGTCCGACGGCTGCCTTGCCGGCGCCCGCCCTCGCGCCCGAGGCGGCGGCGGCCCTCATCATGGTGGCGCTGGATCATTGGCGGGCGGTCCGGAATGAGCGTGGCTTCGGGCCGATCCGGGATGCCTGGCTGGAGCGTGGTCATCCCCCCGGCGTCATGCTGACCGTCACCACCCCGGATGGTCCCCTGGCCGGTCACTTCGATGGGTTAGACGAATGGGGCGGATTGCGTCTTCGCACTGCAACCGGCATGGAAACGGTCATGGCCGGGGTCGTGGAGCCCTAGACGGCCTGAGCGGAGACGCCACATGCTCCTGGCCATCGATGCCGGCAACACCAATGTCGTTTTCGCCGTCCATGACGGCACCGAATGGCGCGGCCGCTGGCGCATCGCAACGCGGCCCGACCGGACGAGCGATGAATACGCGGTCTGGTTGCTGACGCTTCTCGGACATCACGGACTGAAGCCCGCCGACATCGACCGCAGCGCCATCGGGACGGTGGTGCCCGCCGCCCTCTATAGCCTGCGCCGCCTCGTGCGGGACTGGTTCCACTGCGAACCCTTGATCGCCCGCGCCGGCAGCGTGGAATGGGGCTTCGACATACTGGTGGACCGCCCGAAGGAGGTCGGCGCCGACCGCCTGCTGAATGCGCTCGCCGCCCACCATCGCTACACCGCGCCCCTGATCGTGATCGATTTCGGCACCGCGACGACATTCGACGTCGTGGGGGATGGAGGGGCCTATATCGGTGGCATCATTGCCCCCGGGATCAATCTTTCGATCGAGGCGCTCCACCGCGCCGCTGCCCGGCTCCCGCGCATCGGCATCGGACGCCCCCAGTCGGTGATCGGCCGGGACACCGTGCCGGCCATGCAGTCCGGCATCTTCTGGGGCTATGTGGGGTTGATCGAAGGCCTGGTGGCCAGGATCCGGGCCGAGCATGGCGTTCCCCTGAAGGTTATCGCCACGGGTGGGCTTGCCCCCTTGTTCGCCGAGGGCACCACCATCATTCAACACACCGATCCCGACATCACGCTGGACGGGCTGCGCCTGTTGGCTGCCCGGAACCCACCCCCCATCTTCCACAGAACAACGCTCCCAGACTCTCTCAAGAACGAGAACGAATGACCTTCGATACGACCGACGACCTCGCCTTCCTCCCGCTCGGGGGGACGGGGGAGATCGGCATGAACCTCAATGTCTACCGACTGGACGGACAACTCCTGGCGGTGGATTGCGGGATCGGCTTCGGCGGCACCGAGACGCCCGAGGCCGAGATCCTTGTGCCCGATCCGGCCTGGCTGGCGGAAAGGCGCGACAAGCTCGTCGGGCTGATCATCACCCATGCCCATGAGGACCATCTCGGCGCGGTGGCGTCGCTCTGGCCGCTGCTGCGCTGCCCGATTTATGCCAGCCCCTTTGCCAGCGCGGTGCTCCGCCGCAAACTGGGCGAAGCCGGCTTCATGCATGAGGTGACGTTGCACACCGTGCCGCTTTCCTCGCGCGTCAGGGTCGGACCCTTCGACCTGCAGTTCCTCCGGGTCGCGCATTCCGTGCCGGAGTCCCAGGCCCTGGCCATCCGCACCCGCCACGGCATCGTGCTGCACACGGGTGACTGGAAGCTGGATCCCGATCCCCTGATCGGCCCCCCCACCGACGAGGCCGCCTTCGCCGCCCTGGGCGAGGAGGGGGTGCTGGCCATGGTCTGCGACAGCACCAATGCCCTGGTTGACGGCCATTCAGGCTCCGAGGCCGATGTTCGCGAGGCGCTGATCTCCCTCATCGCGACCCTGAAGGGCCGGGTGGCGGTGGCGTGCTTCGCGACGAATATCGCCCGGGTCGAATCCGTCACGCGCGCCGCCATGGCCGCTGGCCGGCGCGTGGCGCTGTTTGGCCGCTCCCTCCGCAATGCCGATGCCGCCGCGCGGGAGACCGGCTATTTCAAGGATCTGCCCCCGTTCCTGGACGAGGAGGAGGCGGGCTACCTGCCGGATGACGAGCTGCTGATCATCTGCACGGGCAGCCAGGGTGAGCCACGCTCGGCGCTCGCGAAGATCGCCGCGGACACGCATCCCCAGATCTCCCTCGGGGAGGGCGACACGGTCATCTTCTCCTCCCGGATGATCCCGGGGAACGAGAAGGCGATCATGAATGTGGAGGCCGCCCTCTACCGGGCTGGCTGCCGCGTGATTACGCCGGATTCCGAGCATCCGGTCCATGTCTCCGGCCACCCGGCCAAGGACGAGCTGCGCCGTCTCTATGAGCTGGTGAAGCCGCGCCACGCCGTGCCGGTGCATGGCGAGTGGCGCCACCTCCAGGAGCATGCGGCCCTGGCCCGCGAATTCGGGTCGATCCCTCATCTGATCGAGGATGGAGACGTGCTGCGCCTCGGTCCCGATCCGGTCGAGGTGGCTGAGACCGTGCAGAGCGGCAAGCTGGCGGTGGACGGCCCGCGCCTCCTGCCGCTGGACGGTGGGGTGCTCGGCGCGCGTCGGCGG
>DATCMG010000527.1:0-9192 GCA_036563555.1 Roseomonas sp.
TTCGTGACCTGCGCCGCGCCACCGGCCTGCCGGAGCACGCGACCCCGCACGCGCTGCGCCATTCCTTCGCGACCCATCTCCTGGGCGGCGGCGCCGATCTGCGCGCGATCCAGGAATTGCTGGGCCATGCCAGCCTCTCCACCACGCAGCGCTACACCGGGGTGGATCAGGCGGGGCTGCTGGACACCTGGCGCCGGGCGCATCCGCGGGCCGACTGATCACCGAGCCGACTAATCACCAAGATAGACGTGGCACAGCCGGCGGGCCCATGATCCCCGGACCGAAACGGTCCCGGGGAAACGCCCATGCGCCCATCGCTCCTGTGCGGGGGCCTTGCCCTCGCCTTCACCGCCGGCCTGTTCGCGGCAGATGTCGTGCCGCACGCCTGGGCGCAGGCCGCCCGGGCACCGCTGACGCCGCGCGTCGTCAACCTCTTCACCATGACGGATGAGGAGATCGGGCCGCTGGTCAACAACACCGACCTGCGCTCGCGCAGCCTCGTCGCCACGGAACACGGCACGGTCAACGTGCAGAGCGGCAACGTGTTCAAGCACTTCCACCGCGATGCCGACGAGATCCAGCTCATCCTCGACGGCACCGGCTCCTTCTGGCTCGATGACCGGGAGATCCAGGTGAAGCCGGGCGACTTCATCGTCATCCCGCGCGGCACGCATCACGCCGGGTCCCGCGCCGCGACCGGGCGCTTCCGGGCCGTGGCCATCAAGCTGCCGCCGCAGCGGCCGGACGACACGCACCGGGTTCCCTGAAGGGCCTGAAGGTCGGGGCGGCGGTCACCGCCTCGACCACACCTCCGGCCGCACGCCCGCCGCGGTCAGCACGCCATAGGCGGTGATCCCGAGCGCGACGGCCAGGAACTGCCCGTCCAGCCCCATCCCGGCGACATCCCCCAGCAACCAGCCGCCCAGCACCGCCACCGCGATTCGCGACACCCCGGCCGCCATCGGCCAACCCATCCGCCCCGCGCCCTGCGCGGCGAAATAGAGCGCCATTCCCAGCCCGAAGCCGCCAAAGGCCGGGCCGGTGAAGGAGAGAGCGCGCGCGGCGAGGTCGATCACGGCCGGATCGGTGCTGAAGAAGCCCGCGAAGGCGCGCGGCGCGAGCGCAACGGCCAGGCCGATCACGCCCGTCACGCCCAGGGCCATGAGCGCGCCCGTCCAGGCGATGCGGCGTGCGCCATCCCAATCGCCCGCCCCCACGGCACGACCCACCAGCGCCGTGAGCGCCGAGCCCACGCCGAAGGCGATCGGGATCATCAGGAATTCCAGCCGCGCCGAAATGCCATAGGCCGCGACCGCCGCCGCCCCGTGGGAGGCGATCCGCGCGGTGACGAGGATGGTCGTCAGGTTCGCAACCCCCGCCAGCGCGCAGGCCACCAGCCCGACGGACAGGATGCGCCAGAACATCGCGCCCGAGGGACGCAGCCGCAGCCTCGGCACGAAGCCCGCCCCGCCACGCAGCACCACCCATCCCATGGCCAGGCAGGAACCGAGGAAAACGGCAGCCAATGCCGCGCCGATCCCGGGCAGCCCCATCCCGGCCGGTTCCGCCAGCACCCAGGCAAGCAACGGATAGGCGGCCCAGGTCAGCAGCAGCACCCGCGCCGCCAGCGCGTGCCGCCCGCCGCCGCGCAGGACCGATGCGAGGGTATTGGCCAGCCAGACCGGCACCGCGCCGGCGCCGAACAGGATGATGGCATAGGGGGCGGCGGCCTCGGCGGCGGCAGGACCGCCGATGAGGCCGAGGACCGCGCGCGGGAAGCCCGCGAGCAGGATGGCGAAAGCGGCACCGGCCAGGAGGGCGATCAACACGGCATGCAGGACAAGGGCCGAGGCCTCATCGCGCCGCCCCGCCCCAAGTGCGCGGGCAATGGCCGAGGCGACGCCCCCGCCCATGGCCCCGGCCGACATCTGCTGCATCAGCAGGGCGAAGGGCAGCACCACCGACCAGCCAGCCAGGGCCACGGTCCCCTGGCGGGCCGCCAACCAGGTCTCGGCGATCTGCCCGGCTGCCTGCAGGAGGGCACTGAGCGCGGTCGGTCCGGCAAGCGCCAGGATCTGGCGCGCGGCGGATGGCCGGGGCAGCGCGGCGGCAAGGGCTTCAGCCACGGGACATCTCCGCGAGGGCGAGGCGGCGGCGCATCGCCTCCCCGGCACCGGGCCCGGGCAGCAGCCGCACCGATTCCGGATTCAGCGGCGCGCCATCGGCGCCGAAGGGTGGCGGGACGGTCACCTCCTTCCCCGTGTTGCGGTCAACGAGCCGCACCACCTGGCCTTCCGGCGCCATCCAGCGGTCGCTCCAGCGCTTGAGGGCGAGGAAGGCGGGGAAGAAATCGCGGCCCTTCTCCGTCAGGCGGTAGGCGTGGCGAGCGCCCTCGGGCACGCGTTCGAGCAGCCCATGCTCCACGAGCTTCGCCAGCCGCGCGCTGAGGATGTTGGAGGCGATGCCGAGATGGCGGGCGAAGTCATCGAAGCGGGTGGTGCCGTAGAAGGCCTCCCGCATCACCAGGATGGCCCAGCGCTCGCCCAGCACCTCCATGGAGCGGGCGATGGGGCATCCCATCCGGGAAAAATCGGTGCGCGGCACGAGGGAGCCCTCCGAGACTTGCACCATGCAAGCCCATTGGGTTGCATGATGCAAGTTGGATCAGCGCCGTGTCCTGGCGCATCAGCCATGCGCCACCGCTTCAGGCGTTATCGGCAAGGCGGGGTGGAAGCCCGCCGGCCGCGCGCCGTTCAGGCAGGCCTGGATACGCATGCCTCCCTCCGGCCAATCCGGAACAGGACTATCCGCGACCGAACGCCCGCCGAATCCCGCGGCCCCAGCCGGATACGCGCGCGCTGACGGTGCCTTCCATCGACTCGATGCGGGACACCGCTCCGGGCCAGCGCCCCTGCACCCAGGCCCAGCGATTAGCGGCCCAGAGATGCTGGTCGCGCAGCACGAAGACGCCGAGGGCGAGGAAGAGAACGCCCTGCAGGAAGGGCAGCACGCAGCCCAGCACGCCAAGGACCAGGAAGGACCATCCCAGGACCTTCCGGCCAGGGCGGGGATTCAAGGCGACAAAGGCCGGGCGCGTTTCGTTCATCGCGCCCGGAAATGGTCCGCGCGCCGCACGGATCAAGCACGGCGCACGGTCCTGTCATGTCCCCAGGGGATCAGATCCGGGGATCAGATGTGGATGGGGCGGCCATCCACGGCCAGGGCGGCTTCCTTCACCGATTCGCTCAGCGTCGGGTGGGCGTGGCAGATGCGGGCCACGTCCTCGGCGCTGGCGCCGAATTCCATGGCGGTCACCATCTCCGCGATCAGGTGGCCGGCATCGGGGCCCAGGATATGGGCGCCCAGCACGCGGTCCGTCGCCTTGTCGGCCAGGATCTTCACGAAGCCATCCGTATCGCCCATGGCGCGGGCGCGGCCATTGGCGGTGAAGGGGAACTTGCCGACCTTGTAGGCCTGCCCGCGCGCCTTCAGCTCCTCCTCCGTCTCGCCCACCGCCGCGACCTCGGGCCAGGTGTAGACGATGCCGGGGATGGCGCCGTAATTCACATGGCCATGCTGGCCGGCCAGGATCTCGGCCACGGCCACGCCCTCATCCTCGGCCTTGTGGGCGAGCATGGCACCCACGATCACGTCGCCGATGGCGTAGATGCCCGGGACATTGGTCGCGAAGTGATTGTCGGTCTTCACGCGGCCGCGCTCGTCCAGCGCCACGCCCACGGCCTCCAGCCCCAGCTCGGCCGTGTAGGGGCGGCGGCCGATGGCCACCAGAACCACATCGGCCTCGATCGTCTGGGCGTCGCCACCCTTGGCGGGCTCGACCGTCAGCGACACGCCGGCATCGGTCTTGGCCGCGCCGGTCACCTTGTGGCCCAGCTTGAACTTGAAACCCTGCTTGCCCAGGATCCGCTCGAAGTTCTTCGCGACCTCGTTGTCCATGCCGGGCAGGATGCGGTCGAGGAACTCGATCACCGTCACCTCGGCGCCCAGGCGGCGCCACACGCTGCCCAGCTCCAGCCCGATCACGCCGCCGCCGATCACCACCAGGTGCTTCGGCACGGCGGGCAGCTCCAGCGCGCCGGTGGAGGTGACGATTTGCGTCTCGTCCACCTCGACGTCGCGGAGCGGCACGCTCTCGCTGCCGGTCGCGATGACGATGTTCTTCGTCTCATAGGTGGTGCCGGCAACCTCGACCTTGCCCGGCGCCGTGATCTTCCCGGCGCCCTTGAGCCAGGTGACCTTGTTCTTGCGGAAGAGGAACTCGACGCCCTTCACATTGGCCGAGACCACCTCGCCCTTGCGGGCCTGCATGCGGGCGAGGTCGAGCTTCACGCCCTCCACCTGGATGCCGTGATCGGCGAATTTATGGGCGATTTCCTCGAAGTTCTCGCTGGACTGGAGCAGCGCCTTGGAAGGAATGCAGCCGATATTGAGGCAGGTGCCGCCAAGCGTCTCCCGCTTCTCCACGCAGGCCACCTTCATGCCGAGTTGGGCCGCGCGGATGGCGCAGACATAGCCGCCCGGGCCGGAGCCGATAACGATGAGGTCGAAGGAGTCGGGCATGGCTGGCGGGTCCTGCGATAAGTCGTTCTGGCGAGGTAGCAGGCCCGGCGCCACGCTTGAAGGGTGCAGGCACGATCAAGGGGGGTCGGGGCAGGGTTGTCCGTGCCGCAACACAGCAGGAGAATCCGCGCGAAGCCCACCACCCGCCTGGACTGCGGCGCCCGGATCAACCGCGCGGATTCTGCCTGGGGCGGCCTTCGCGCCGCAGAGGGTGGGGCGATGCCCCCTCCCCGGCTCAGCCAGGATAGCGGTCGAAGGCGGGCAGTTCATGCGCCGTCGCCATCCAGCCGATCCGCTCCGCGACCTGGATCTGCGCGGTGGCTGGAAGCGCGCCGGGATCATCCAGCGTGCCGGTCTGGATGTCGATCATGCCCGGCAGCATCTCATCATTGACGTAGAAGAGGCCGGTGCCGCAGCGCCCACAGAAATGGCGGCGGCCATGCTCGGACGAATGGTACACGACCGGCTCGCCGGTGACCATCAACGCCCCCGCCGGCACCATGGCCCAGCCGACCATCGGCGCGCCGGCATGGCGCCGGCAATCCGAGCAGTGGCACAGCGCGTGGTGAAGCACCTTCGCGGGCATTTCGTAGTGAATGGCCCCGCAATGGCATCGGCCCTTCAACATCGCCATCCCTCCGCGTCTGCGCGGCACCCAGCCTAGCACAAACCGGGACGGCCGTCCCCGGCCGGGCCGAAACGAAGCGCGCCGGAAGGGCTTCCCCCTCCGGCGCGCCGCATCGATCGGCCTGGCCGAGATCAGAGGCCGAGCAGCAGACGCCGCGCGTCCTCCACGCCTTCCTTGACGCGCACGAGGAAGGACACCGCCTCCTTCCCGTCCACGATCCGGTGGTCATAGGAGAGCGCCAGATACATCATCGGGCGGATTTCGATCTTGCCGCCCACGACCATCGGCCGCTCCTTGATCGCGTGCATCCCGAGGATGCCGGACTGGGGCGGGTTCAGGATCGGGGTGGACATCAGCGAGCCATAGATGCCGCCATTGGTAATGGTGAAGCTGCCGCCCGCCATCTCCTCCAGCTTCAACTGGCCGTCACGCACGCGGCGGCCGAAATCGCCGATCGCCTTCTCGACCCCGGCGAAGGACAGGTCCTGTGCGTTCCGCAGCACCGGCACAACGAGGCCCGAGGGACCGCCGACCGCGATACCCATGTTCACGAAGTTCTTGTAGACGACCTCGTCCCCGTCGATCTCGGCGTTGACGGCCGGGAACTCCTGCAGGGCGGCGACGCAGGCCTTCACGAAGAAGGACATGAAGCCGAGCTTCACGCCGTGCTTCTTCTCGAATGCGTCCTTGTACTCGGAGCGCAGCGCCATCGCATTCGTCATGTCCACCTCGTTGAAGGTGGTCAGCATGGCGGCGGTGTTCTGCGCCTCCTTCAGCCGGCGCGCGATGGTCATGCGCAGGCGGGTCATCTTCACCCGCTCCTCGCCGCCCTCGGGCGTGCGGGGCGCGCGGGCGGCCGGTGCCGGCGTTGCGGGAGCCGGGCGGGAGAGGAACTCCAGCACGTCTCCCTTGGCGATCCGGCCGTCCTTGGCACTGCCCTGGCCGATCTGCTCGGCCGAGACGCCCTTCTCGGACATCATCTTCGCCGCCGCGGGAAGCGGGGCATGGGCAGAGGGCTCGGCGCCACCGGGGCGGGAGACGGGGCCGGTGACGGGATGCGGCTCCTCCACCTTCGGGGCGGCGGGAGCCGGGGCGGCCGGGGCCGGAGCGGCGGGCTTGGCGGCGGGGGCACCGGTGCCGGCGCCAAGCATCCCGAGCAGCCCACCGACCTCCACTTCCGCGCCCTCATCCGCGGCGATGCTCTCGATGGTGCCGGCGGCGGGAGCGTTCACTTCCACCGTCACCTTGTCGGTCTCCAGCTCGACCAGCGGCTCATCGGCCGAAACCGATTCGCCCACCTTCTTCAGCCAGCGCGCAACGGTGGCGGTGGAAACGCTTTCGCCCAGAGTGGGCACCAGGATCTCGGTCATCGATTTTTCCTCAGCCCAGGCCGAGCGCCTGGCGAACCAGCGCTTCCTGCTGCTGCGCGTGAACCTTGGCAAGCCCCGTGGCGGGGCTGGCGGCGGCGGGGCGGCCGGCATAGCTCGGGCGGCGGGCCTTGCCGCCAACCTGCGTCAGCACACCCTCGATCCTGCGGTCGAGGAAGTTCCAGCCGCCCGTGTTCTCCGGCTCCTCCTGGCACCACACCACCTCGGCCTTGCTGTAGGGGGCCAGGACCCTGGCGAGGCTGATGCGCGGGAAGGGATAGAGCTGCTCCAGGCGGATGATCGCCACGTCCTTGACGCCCTTGTCGCGGCGCTCCTGCAGCAGGTCGTAATAGACCTTGCCGGTGCAGAGCACGACGCGCTTCACCTTCTCGGGCGCGACCAGCTCGTCCGTCTCCGGCAGCACCACCTGGAAGCTGCTGCCCGGACCGAATTCGGCCAGGGGCGAGACCGCCAGCTTGTGGCGCAGCAGGGATTTCGGCGTCATCAGCACCAGCGGCTTGCGGTAATTCGCCTTCAGCTGGCGGCGCAGCGCGTGGAAGTAGTTGGCGGGGGTGGTGATGTTCGCCACCCGCATGTTCCGCTCCGCGCAAAGCTGGAGGTAACGCTCCAGGCGGGCGGAGGAGTGCTCCGGTCCCTGCCCCTCATAGCCATGCGGCAGCAGCATCACGAGGCCCGACATGCGCAGCCACTTCGTCTCGGCCGAGGCGATGAACTGGTCGATGATGACCTGCGCCCCGTTGGCGAAGTCGCCGAACTGGCCTTCCCACAACACCAGCGTGTTCGGGTCGGCCAGGGAGTAGCCATAGTCGAAGCCAAGGACGCCGAACTCCGAGAGGAGGGAGTTGAAGCACTCCAGGCGCTTCTGCCCTTCCCGGATGTTGTTCAGCGGCACGTACTCGGCCTGGGTGGCCTGATCGACCAGATAGGCATGGCGCTGGGAGAAGGTGCCGCGCTGCACGTCCTCGCCGGAGAGGCGGACGCGGTGGCCTTCCAGCAGCAGGGTGCCGAAGGCGAGCGCCTCGCCGGTTGCCCAGTCGATGCCCTCGCCCGATTCGACGGCCTGCTTCTTGGCCTCGAGCTGGCGCAGGATCTTCGGGTTGGCCCCGAAGCCCTCCGGCACGCGGGAGAGGGCCATGCCCACTTCCCGCAGCACCTCCGGCTGCACCGCCGTGTCCGTCTCGGCCTCGGGCTCGCCATTGCCCGCGGCCTTCAGCCCGGCCCAGTGGCCCTCAAGCCAGTCGGCCTTGTTCGGCTTGAAGGTCTGGCTGGCCTGGAAGGCTTCGTCCATCTTCGCGAAGAAGGCGTCCTGGATGGACTTCGCCTCGGCCTCGGGGATGCTGCCCTCGGCCGCCAGCTTCTGCGCGTATTTGGCGCGCGTCGTCGGCGTCTCCTTGATGCGGGCATACATCAGGGGCTGGGTGAAAGCCGGCTCGTCGCTCTCGTTATGGCCGT
Source organism: Roseomonas sp. (assembly GCA_036563555.1). GTDB lineage: Bacteria > Pseudomonadota > Alphaproteobacteria > Acetobacterales > Acetobacteraceae > Roseomonas. The sequence continues at coordinate 8,050 of DATCMG010000527.1, forward strand.
GGCGGCGATAGCAGACGATGTCGAGCACGACGTCGGTGGCGAACTTCAGGCGGAACTCGGCGCAGAGCCGGGCGCAGAACACCACGGCCTCCGGATCATCGCCATTCACGTGCAGGATCGGCGCCTGCACGGACTTGGCGATGTCGGTGCAATAGAGGCCGGAATAGGCATGGGCCGGCGTCGTGGTGAAGCCGATCTGGTTGTTCGTCACCACATGCACGGTGCCGCCGGTGCGGTAGCCGATGAGCTGGCTCATCGCCATGGTCTCATAGACCACGCCCTGGCCGGCGAAGGCTGCGTCGCCATGCAGCAGGATGGCCATGACGGATTTGCGGGCCTTGGTGTCGCCGGCCATGTCCTGGCGGGCGCGCACCTTGCCGATCACCACCGGGTCCACCGCTTCGAGATGGGACGGGTTCGGCTGGAGGGAGAGATGGACCTGGCGACCCTCGATCTCCACATCCGTGGAGGTGCCGAGATGGTACTTCACGTCGCCCGAGCCCTGAACGTCCTCGGCATGGCCGGCGCCCTTGAACTCGGCGAAGACCTGCGTGAAGGACTTCTGCACCACGTTCACGAGCGTGGAGAGACGGCCGCGATGCGCCATGCCGATGGCGATCTCGTTCACGCCGCCCTTGGCCGCGGTCGCGATCACGGCCTGCAGCGCCGGGATGGTGGATTCGCCGCCCTCAAGCCCGAAGCGCTTGGTGCCGACGAACTTGCGGGCGCAATAGGCCTCGAAGCCCTCGGCCTCGGTCAGTTGCCGCAGGATGGTGCGCTTGTCATCCTTGCCGAAGCTGCCCTTCCAGGGCGCGCCCTCGATGCGCTGCTGGATGAAGGACTTCTGCTCGGGGTCCTGGATATGCATGAACTCGACGCCGATCGGGCCGCAATAGCTGGCCTTCAGGATCGAGAGCATCTCGCGCAGCGTCGCCGTCTCGCGGCCCAGCACATGGTCGATGAAGATGGGCCGGTCGAGGTCGGCATCGGAGAAGCCGTAGGTCCTGGGGTCCAGCTCGGGGTGCGGCTTCTTCTTCTGCAGGCCCAGCGGATCGAGATCGGCTTCCAGATGGCCGCGCACGCGATAGGCACGGATGAGCATCAGGGCGCGAAGCGAGTCCAGCACCTGCTGCTTGCTGGCCA
>DATCMG010000357.1:0-2310 GCA_036563555.1 Roseomonas sp.
GACGCCGAAGGAGGTCCCACCTGCCGTGCGCCGCGCTTGTGCCGGCTTGGTTTTCGAGGAAATCCCCGGGTTGCCTGAGGCGGACCCGGATTGGGGTGAACCGGGCATGACTTATGCCGAGCGGGTTTTTGGCTGGACCAGCGTGATCGTGCTCGCAGCGATCACCGGCCACCCGGACGCGCCGACCAACGCCGTGCAGGGCGAGGCCCGCGCCCGCCTCCAGGTACGCCATGCTGCGGACGTCTCGGGTCCCAGCATCGTTCCAGCACTGCGCCGCCATCTGGAGAAGCACGGATTCCCCGAGGTGCAGGTAGTGCCGGTGGTGGAGCGCGACATGTTTGGCGCATCGCGAACTGATCCCGATGATCCCTGGGTCGGAATGGTCGCGGCATCCATGCAGCGCACGGCAGGACGCGCGCCGAACGTCGTGCCGAATTCCTCCGGCTCTAATCCTTCCGACATGTTCCAGGAGGAGCTGGGAACACCCGTTATTTGGATCCCGAACTCCTATGCCGGCTGTAACCAGCACGGCCCCGACGAGCACGCTTTGGCGCCGCTGCTGCGGGAGGGACTTGGCCTGATGGCCGGCATCTGGTGGGACATCGGCGACGGCTTCGCGCCACCCAAACGGGCCTGAGCAATGCAGCGGCGAATAGTCATCGCGGGAATCGGGGCCCTGGCCGCCGGGAAGGCCGTGGCGCAGGTGGCTTTCCCCACACGCCCGGTGCGCGTCATTATTCCCTTCGGCCCTGGCGGGGGCACGGACAATCTGGCGCGATTGATCGAGCCACATGTTAATCGCTTGCTCGGCCAGAACCTGGTGCTGGAGACCAAGCCCGGTGCCGCCGGCATCATCGGCTCCGAACTGGTCGCGCGGGCCGAACCGGACGGCCACATGCTGCTGATGACGGATTCCAGCTTCACCATCCTGCCCGGGCTGCAACCGCGCTTGCCATTTGATGCGCAGCGCGACTTCGAGCCGATCAGCATGCTCGCCACCGGCTCCTCGGTGCTGCTGGTGCATCCCTCGCTTCCCGTGCGCAGCCTGCAGGAGCTGGTGGCGCTGGCGCGCGCCCGACCGGGCCAGCTCAGCTACGCCTCCGGCGGCAACGGCACCGGGCCGCAATTGGCAGCGGAGCTGGTGAAGATCGTGGCCGGTGTTGAAATGACCCATGTGCCCTATCGCGGCACCGGCCCCGCGACCAACGACGTCGTGGCGGGACACGTGCCGCTGATGTTCAATGGCGTCAGCGCCGCGAAGCCCCATGTGGAGTCGGGACGGCTGATCGCGCTGGCGGTCACAGGCGAGACGCGCAACCGTGCCCTGCCTGATGTGCCCACCTTCACCGAGCAGGGGATGGCCGGCATCGAGGCCTCCAGCAACTGGGGGGTCCTCGCGCCGGCGCGCACGCCGCAAGCTGTGGTGCAACGGTTGGCAGAGGCCTTCGGCCAGGGCGTGCGGGAGCCCTCCATCGCGGAGCGGCTGGAGTATCTTGGCTTTACACCGGTTGGTAGCAGCCCCGGCGAGTATGCACGCCGCCTGGCCAGCGACATCGAACGCTGGACGAACGTGATCCGCATTGCGGGCGTGCGTCCTGATTGAGGGAGAGAAACCAATGGCCGACAGTCTGCCTGCGATCCTCACGAGCGCCGTCAGCGGCGGCGAGATGATGGCCAACCTGCGTGAGATCGCGCGCTGGGTGAAGCTCAGCGGCACGCCGGAGGAGCTGGAGAGCCTTCGTTTCCTGCAGTCTCGTATGGTCACCTATGGCTACCGCACCGAGATCCTGATGCACGACGCCTACATAAGCCTGCCCGGCCAGGCGTCCGTGGAGGTTGACGGCAAGGCACTCCAGGCCATTACCCACTCCTTCTCCCTGCCTTCCTCGGCTGGTGGCTTGCGTGGAGTGCCGGTCTATCTCGGTAGCGGGACGGAGGCGGATTTTCAGGGGCAGAACGTAGTCGGCAAGATTGTCCTTCTGGATGGCATGGCGACGCCCGCCACCGCGCAGCGGGCAACGCGCGCTGGTGCCGCGGGGCAGCTCCACATCAGCCACCACGAGCATCGTCACGAGATGTGTATCTCGCCTGTGTGGGGCAGTCCTTCGGCCACTACACTTGGCGACATGCCGGCGACCGTTGCCGCCACCCTGTCGCTGGCCGATGGCTCCGCCATCCGCGAGGCGCTGACGACCGGTAAGCAGCCCGAGGTGACCATCCATGCGGAGGTGGACACGGGCTGGCGCAAGACGCCGATTCTGGTCGCGGAGATGGATGCCCCCGCAGGCGCTGAGGAGCCTTTTATCTTAC
>DATCMG010000360.1:0-2715 GCA_036563555.1 Roseomonas sp.
TGGCGGTGACGGGCAGCGTGGGCAAGACCAGCACGAAGGAGATGCTGGCGGCGGGGCTTTCCGCCTGCGGCTCCGTCCATGCGGCGGCGGCGAGCTACAACAATCATTGGGGCGTGCCCCTCACCCTCGCGCGGATGCCGATTTCGGCCGGGTTCGGGGTGATCGAGATCGGGATGAACACGCGGGGCGAGATCGCGCCGCTGTCCCGGCTGGCGCGGCCGCATGTGGCGGTGATCACCACCATCGCGCCGGCGCATCTCGGGCGGCTGGGGTCGCTGGAGATCATCGCCGAGGAGAAGGCGGACATCGTTGCCGGGCTGGAGCCGGGCGGGGTGGCGGTGCTGCCGGCCGAGGGTCCGCAGACCGGGCTGCTGCGGCGGCGCGCGGAGGCTGCCGGAGTCCAGGTGGTATCCTTCGGCGAGGATGGCGATGCGCGGCTGCTCGCCTGGCAGGGCGGCGCGGACCGGCAATCCTTCCGCGTGGCGCTGGACGGCGAGGAATTCGCCATCTCGCTCGGCGTTCCGGGGCGGCACATGGCCATGAATGCTGTCGCGGCACTGGCGGCGGCGCGGGCACTCGGGGCCGATCCCATGCGATTTGCGGAAGGGCTGGCAGGATTTTCCGCGCTGGCCGGGCGGGGCGCGCGTGTCGTAATCCCCGTCGCGGGCGGCACGGCGCTGCTGCTCGATGAATCCTATAATGCGAATACGACCTCCATGCGTGCGGCCCTCGCCGTCCTGGCGGCTCAAGAGGGAATGCGGCGCGTGGCCGTGATGGGTGACATGTTGGAACTGGGTGACGAGGGCGTCGCGATGCATGCGGCGCTGGCGGCGGATGCGGCGGCGAGCGCCGATCTGGTGTTTAGCTGCGGTCCCCAGATGGCGGCGCTGCATGCGGCGCTGCCCCCGGGCAAGCGCGGCGCGCATGCGGAGGACAGCGCGGCGCTGGCACCGATCGTGGCGGATGCGCTGCGGGCGGCCGATGCGGTGCTGGTGAAGGGCTCGCTCGGAAGCCGCATGGCGGTGGTGGTGCGCGCGATCAAGGCAGCTGGAACCCAGGGAGCCGCGGCATGATCCCCGCGCTGCTCGCCGGGCCCGGCGACCTCATCATATTCAACCTGCTGCGCTACCTGACCTTCCGGGCCGGGGCGGCCTGCATCACGGCCCTGATCGTCTCGATGCTGTTCGGGCCGATGGTGATCCGGTGGCTGCGCGGCTTCCAGCGCGGCGGGCAGCCGATCCGCTCGGACGGGCCGGAACGGCACCTGATCGAGAAGAAGGGCACGCCCACCATGGGTGGCGTGCTGATCCTGCTGGCGCTCACGGTTTCCACCCTGCTCTGGGCGGATCTGCGTAACGGGATGGTCTGGGCGGTGCTGCTCCTGACCCTGGGCTTCGGGCTGTTGGGATTCGCCGATGACTGGCTGAAGGTCACCAAGCGCAACACCAAGGGCGTTTCTGCGCGGGGCAAGCTGGTGGTGCAGTTCGGGCTGGGGCTGGCCGTCGCCTTCGCCATCCTGTGGTTCCTGCCGCCCGGGCTGAATGACAGCCTGACCTTGCCGGTCTTCAAGGAGCTGCTGATTCCATTCGGCATCCTTTTTCCGATCGTGGGGATGCTGGTGATGGTCGGTGCCTCCAACGCCGTGAACCTGACGGATGGGCTGGATGGGCTGGCCATCGTGCCTGTCATGATCGCGGCGGGCGTTTTCGCGCTGATTGCCTATCTCGTCGGCAACCGGGTGTTCTCGGATTACCTGCAGCTGCATTTCGTGCCGGGCACGGGTGAGCTGGCGGTGTTCTGCTCGGCGTTGATCGGGGCGGGGCTGGGCTTCCTGTGGTTCAACGCGCCGCCGGCTGCCGTTTTCATGGGGGATACGGGCAGCCTGGCGCTGGGCGGGGCGCTGGGCGCCGTGGCGGTCGCGACCAAGCACGAGGTGGTGCTGGCGATCGTGGGCGGGGTCTTCGTGGTGGAGACGCTGTCGGTCGTGATCCAGGTCTTCTGGTTCAAGCGCACGGGACGGCGGGTCTTCCTGATGGCGCCGCTGCACCACCATTTCGAGAAGAAGGGCTGGGCAGAGGCGACCATCGTGATCCGGTTCTGGATCATTTCGATGATCCTGGCCCTGGTCGGCCTTTCCACGCTGAAAATCCGGTGAGCGGGATGCGCCCTTTCGCGGGATCGCGGATCGCGGTGCTCGGGCTGGGGCGGGCCGGGCTTCCGGCGGCGCAGCGGCTGCGGGAATGGGGAGCCGAGCTCACGGCCTGGGACGATGGCGAGGCGGCGCGCGATGCGGCGCTTGCCGCCGGGCTGCCGCTCGCGCGGCCCAATGCTTTCGATTTCCTGATGATTTCGCCCGGGATTCCGCATCGCGGGCCGCGCGCGCATCCGCTGGCCCTGCGGGCGGCGGAGATCGGCGCGCCGATCCTGTGCGATGTGGAGTTCCTCTTCCGGGCCGTGCGCGCGGCGGGGAGCCGCGCGCGCTTCGTCGGGATCACCGGCACGAATGGCAAATCGACCACCACGGCGCTGCTGGACCACATCGCGCGGGCGGCGGGGATGACGGTGGCGACGGGGGGCAATCTCGGCCCGCCCGCGCTGGACATGCCGGTCCTGCCGGATGACGGCGTCTATATCCTTGAGATGTCCTCCTACTCGGCGGAGCGGCTGGACCAGGCGCGCTTCAATCTGGGAGCGCTGCTGAACCTGTCGCCGGAC
>DATCMG010000528.1:0-4233 GCA_036563555.1 Roseomonas sp.
AAGCGAACACTGCGCTTGAGGCGGAGCAACACCGGCTGCGGACCCTGTTCGAGCAGGCACCAGGTTTCGTGGCGGTGATGGACGGGCCGGACCATCACTTCTCCATGGCGAATGCCGCCTATCTCCGCCTCGTCGGCAATCGGAACGTGCTGGGCCGGCCCATCGCGGAGGTGCTGCCCGAGGTGGTGGAGCAGGGTTTGGTGGCGCTGCTGGACGAGGTAATGCGCACCCGCAAGCCCTTCCTTGGCCGCCAGCACCGGGTTCTGCTGGCGCAGCGCCCGGGCGGCGAGCCGGAGGAGCGCTTCGTCGATTTCGTCTTCCAGCCGATCCTGAATGGTGGTGCCGCCACCGGCGTCTTCGTCCAGGGCCATGACGTGACGGAGCAGAAGCGCGCAGTGGACGCGCTGCGCGAGAGCGAGGGGCGCTTCCGGCTGGTTGCGGAGAGCGCGCCGGTGAAGCTGTGGATGAGCACGCCGACGGGGAACTGCGTATATCTCAACCGCACCCAGCGCGCCTTCTGGGGCGTGACGGAGGAGGAGGCGACCTCCTTCGACTGGTTCTCGACCGTCCATCCGGAGGATCGCGGGGTGATCGCCGGTCCTTACCAGGCCGCGATGCGTGACCACACGGGCTTCGAGACCGTCGCGCGCTTCCGTCGCCATGACGGGGCCTGGCGGACCTTGCGGACCGAGGCGCAGCCGCGCTTCGGGCCGGCGGGCGAGTTCCTTGGCATGATTGGCGTAAACGTGGACATCACGGAGATGCGCCGCGCCGAGGGCCAGCTGCGCCAGTTGAATGAAACGCTGGAGGCGCGGGTGACCGCCGAGATCGCCGAGCGCCGGCATGCGGAGGCGGCGTTGGCGCAGGCGCAGAAGATGGAATCTATCGGCAAGCTGACCGGTGGCGTCGCGCATGACTTCAACAACCTGCTGCAGGTCGTCTCGGGCAACCTGCAATTGCTGGCGCGCGACCTGGCGGGGAACGAGCGGGCGGAGCGGCGCCTGAACAATGCGATGGCAGGTGTCACGCGGGGGCCGCGGCTCGCGGCGCAGTTGCTGGCCTTCGGGCGGCGGCAGCCCCTGGAGCCGAAGGCCGTCCATGTCGGGCGCTTCGTCAACGGCATGGAGGAAATGCTGCGACGGACGATCGGCGAGGCGATCGAGATCCGGACCATCGTGCCGGACGGGCTGTGGAACGGCTTCATCGATCCGGCGCAGGCCGAGAACGCGCTGCTGAACCTCGCCATCAACGCGCGTGACGCGATGGAGAGCACCGGCATGCTCACCATCGAGGCTGCAAATGCCATAATCGACAACACAGATACGCGCGCGCATCCCGACCTGCAGCCCGGTGAGTATGTCGTGCTCGCCGTCACCGATACGGGCTGTGGCATGACGCCCGAGGTGCAGGCGATGGCGTTCGAGCCCTTCTTCTCCACCAAGGCGGAGGGCAAGGGGTCAGGGCTCGGTCTTTCCATGGTCTATGGCTTTGTCAAGCAGTCGGGCGGCCATGTGAAAATCTACTCGGAGGTCGGACAGGGGACGACGGTGCGGCTCTACCTGCCGCGCGCCCTGCAAGCTGAGGAGGCGGTGCCGCCGCCTGAGGCCGGCATCGTGGCCGGTGGCACCGAAACAGTGCTGGTGGCCGAGGACGACGAGGCGGTGCGCGCCACTGTGGTCGAGATGCTGACGGAGTTGGGCTATCGCGTGCTGCAGGCACATGACGCCGCGAGTGCCCTGGCGGTGATCGAGAGCGGGGTTCCGGTCGACCTGCTGTTTACCGACGTGATAATGCCGGGAGCGTTGAAGAGCCCGGAGATGGCGCGGCGCGCGCGGGAGCTGATCCCCGGCCTCGCGGTGCTGTTCACCTCTGGCTACACAGAGAATTCTATCGTCCATGCCGGGCGGCTGGATCCGGGGGTTGAGCTGCTCTCAAAGCCCTATACGCGCGAGGCGCTGGCGCGGAGGCTGCGGCAGGTCCTGGCGAACGCCCGGCACGGCGCGGCAGCGCTGCAGCCAAGCAGGCGCCAGACAGCGCGGGGGATACCCCCAGCGCCATGATCGCGCCGGTCAGCAGCCCTGTCCCTACCCGGAACCATGCTGCGCCGCGATATCCGCCAGGAGGGTTCAATGCCCCTTGGACCATCCCTCTTGGAGCGGCGGGCGGGATTGCCTATCTCGTGGGCATGCCCAAGGCGCTCTCCCATCCCGGCCCGGAGGCGATCGATCTCTCCGCGGTGCTGGATGCGCTGCGGGATCCGATCCGCCGGGCGACCGTGCTGATAGGGGCCGAGGAGGGCGAGAAGCGCTGCTCCTCCTTCCTCCACTGCCCGACCAGGACGAACCTCACCTATCACGTTGCCCGCCTGCGGGAAGCCGGGGTGGTGCGGGCCGAGGGCCCCGTGCGGCTCGTCGAAGCCGCCTGACGACCTGAACACCCCGAACAGGGCGCGATCCCCGCGCCCGGATGACCCGAATGAACACCCCTTCTCTTTCTGTCGCCGAAGCCGTGAACCTTTCCCCGCGCGAGATCGTCTCGGAGCTCGACCGCTACATCGTCGGCCAGCATGACGCGAAGCGCGCCGTCGCCATTGCGCTGCGCAACCGCTGGCGCCGCCAGCAGCTGCCGGATGGCATGCGCGAGGAGGTGGTGCCGAAGAACATCCTGATGATTGGCCCGACCGGCTGCGGCAAGACCGAGATTGCCCGCCGCCTGGCGCGCCTTGCCAATGCCCCCTTCCTGAAGGTCGAGGCCACGAAGTTCACCGAGGTTGGCTATGTCGGCCGTGACGTGGAGAGCATCGTGCGCGACCTGGTGGAAGCCAGCATCGTGCAGATGCGCGACACCGCCCGCACCGAGGTGCAGGCCAAGGCTGAGCTGAACGCCGAGGAGCGTTTGATCAGCGCCCTTGTGGGCGATGGCGCCTCTGGCGAGACGCGCATGAAGTTCCGCAAGCTGCTGCGCGAGGGCAGCCTGGAATCCAAGGAGGTTGAGGTGCAGGTCGCCGAGCAGGCGACGCCCATCGGCGCCATGGACATTCCGGGCATGCCGCCCGGCGCCCAGAACATCCAGGAGATGATGGGCAAGATGTTCGGTCAGCGTAGCCGCGCCCGGAAGATGACGGTGGCCGAGGCCCGCGCCGCGCTCCAGCGCGACGAGGCCGACAAGCTGCTCGACCAGGAGAAGCTGACGCGCGACGCGGTGATGCATGCGGAGCAGAACGGCATCGTCTTCCTCGACGAGATCGACAAGGTCTGCGCCCGCACCGGCGAGGGCGGCTTCCGTGGCGGCGATGTTTCACGCGAAGGCGTGCAGCGCGACCTGCTGCCGCTGATCGAGGGCACGACGGTCAACACCAAGCACGGCCCGGTGAAGACCGACCACATCCTCTTCATCGCCTCCGGCGCGTTCCACCTGGCCAAGCCCTCCGACCTGCTGCCGGAACTGCAGGGCCGCCTGCCGATCCGGGTGGAGCTGAGCGCCCTGACGCGCGACGACTTCCGCCGCATCCTGACGGAGCCGGAGCATGCGCTGACCTCGCAATACACCGCGCTGATGGGCACGGAGGGCGTGACGCTCGACTTCGCGCCGGATTCCATCGACGCGGTGGCGGAACTCGCGGCCGACATCAACGACCGCGTGGAGAATATCGGCGCGCGGCGCCTGGCGACGGTGCTGGAGCGGCTGCTGGAGGAGGTGTCCTTCACCGCCTCAGACCGCCGCGGCGAGACGGTGCGGGTGGATGCCGCCTATGTCCGGGAGAAGGTGGCGCCGCTGGCCGCCAGCACGGACCTGTCGCGCTTCATTCTTTGACGGGGAAAGGCCGGGGAAGGAATTTCCCGGCCTTTGCCCTATCCGTTCAGATGCGCGCTGAACTTCGCCATCCAGAAATTCGGCACCGCATTCCCCGGCCCGAACTTCATGCGGATCGTCCAGATCGGTTCCTGCGGATCGGCCGTTTCGATGATGAAGTTCCAGCCCACCCGCTTGTCGGCCGAGTTGTAGATCGGCTCCGTCCGCCATTTCCGGATGATGGAGAAGGGCAGGAGCCTGGTGATCCGGTGGGAGGCGAGGCCGACCATCTCCTCCGCCCCGCTGAAGAGAAGGGTGATGTCGCGCCCGTCCAGCCGGTCGTCCAGCCCCGGGCATTCGCGGATCAGCGCTGTAATTGCCTTGCGCCGCCCCTCGCGCACGGACCAGACCCGCCAGCCGATCGCGACCAGCAGGGCGACC
>DATCMG010000361.1:0-4064 GCA_036563555.1 Roseomonas sp.
GCCATCAAGCGCGCCCGCTTCCTGGCGCTGCTCCCCTACGTCATCAACGACTGATCGGGAGCGCCACGCCATGATCAACGTCATCCTGATGCAGCGGGTCGAGAAGCTGGGCCAGATGGGCGACACCGTGAAGGTGAAGCCCGGCTACGCCCGCAACTTCCTCCTGCCCTCCGGCCGCGCCATCCGCGCGACCGAGAGCAACCTCGCCCGCTTCGAGACTGAGCGCGCGCAGCTCGAGGCCCAGAACCTCAAGCGGCGCGAGGAAGCCGAGCGCGTGGCCGAGCGGATGGAGGGCCTCACGGTCATCCTGATCCGCTCCGCCGGCGAGAGCGGCGCGCTCTATGGCTCCGTCTCCGGCCGCGACATCGCGGACGCGACGAAGGAAGCCGGCCTCATCATCACCCGGGACCAGGTCATCCTGGAGCAGCCGATCAAGACGCTGGGCCTCACCACCGTCCGCGTCGCGCTGCACCCGGAGGTCTCTATCCCGGTGATCGTGAACATCGCCCGCTCCCCGGAAGAGGCGGAGAAGCAGGCGCGCGGCGAGGATCTGCGCGCCGAGCAGGAGGCCGAGGAGGCCAGCCTCGAAGCCGAGCTGGCCGCCGAGCTGTCCGAACTGGGCGCCGCCCGCGAGTAAGCAACCCGCGCCACAGGCGCGAGGACGGAATGGCCGCCCCTGACCAGGGGCGGCCATTTCCATTTTGGCTTCATCACGGTTCGGTTATGACCCTTGCGCGCGATTGCTTCATCCCCGCAACGCGGCACAGCCTCCCGCCAAGGAGGCCCACCTTGCTTCTAGACTCGATTCTCTCCCGCCTGATCCGCCGCGGCACCCTGAAGGTGCAGCACCCGGATGGCACCATCCGGACCTTCCAGGGCGACCGCCCCGGCCCCAGCGCCGCCATCGCGCTGACCAACCGGGCGATCACGCGCCGCCTGATCTGGAACCCCTCGCTCGCCTTCGGCGAGGGTTACATGGATGGCAGCATCGAGCCGATCGAAGGCTCCACCATCCATGACGTGATGGACCTGCTGATCCTCAACCTGGCCGGCGGCAGCAACCACCCGGCCATGCGGCTGAACGAGGGGCTGCGCTGGGTCGGCCGGCGCCTGATGGACCTGAACACCGCCAGCCGCAGCCGCCGAAACGTCGCCCATCACTACGACCTGAACGGCACGCTCTACGCCCTGTTCCTCGATGCCGACCGCCAGTATTCCTGCGCCTATTTCCCCACGGGGCAGGAAACGCTGGAGGAGGCCCAGGCCCTCAAGAAGCGCCACCTCGCCTCCAAGCTGCGACTCGACCGCCCGGATCTCGAAGTGCTCGACATCGGCTCCGGCTGGGGGGGGCTGGCCATCACCCTCGCCCGGGATTTCGGCGCCCGCGTCACCGGCCTCACCCTCTCCGAGGAACAGCTCGCCGAGTCGCGCGCCCGCGCCGAGGCAGCCGGCCTGTCCGACCGCGCACGCTTCGAACTGATGGATTACCGCGCCTGGAAGCGCCCGATGGACCGCATCGTCTCGGTCGGCATGTTCGAGCATGTGGGCATCAACCACTACACACCCTTCTTCCGCACCGTGAAACAGGCGCTGAAGGAAGACGGCGTGGCCCTGGTCCATGCCATCGGCCAATCCGAAGGACCCACGACCACAAGTCCCTGGATCACCAAATACATCTTCCCCGGCGGCTACTCCCCGGCCCTGTCCGAGGTGGTCCCGGCGGTGGAGAAGGCCGGGCTGTGGATCACCGATATCGAGGTTCTGCGCCTGCACTACGCGAAGACCATCGCCCATTGGCGCGCCCGATTCACCAGCAACCGCAACGCCATCAAGTCGCTCTATGACGAGCGTTTCTGCCGCATGTTCGAGTTCTATCTCTCCTGCTCCGAGCTCGTCTTCCACCACTGGGGCCATATGAACTGGCAGGTCCAGCTGACCCGGAGGATCGATGCCCTGCCGCTCACCCGCGACTACATGTTCGAGGCCGAGCGCGCGGCGACATATCCACATGATCCACCGCCATCCACAGCCCTCCGGGAAAAGGTCGGGCGGGACGTGGAGCGCGCCGGGGACTAGACTGTCCCCATGAACGCCTTCGACACGCTCGCCGAGCCGGCCGGCAGCGGCATGCTGGGCCTTTCCCAGCGCCTTCCCCCCTCGAACACCGAGGCAGAGCAGGCCCTGCTGGGCGCGCTGCTGGCCAATAACAAGGCCTATGAGCGCGTCTCGGAGTTCCTGGCGGACGAGCACTTCGCCGACCCGGTCCATGGCCGCATCTACAAGGCCATCCAGCGCCGGGTCGAAGCCGGGCAGCTCGCCGATGTCGTGACGCTGCGCGCCGAGTTCGAGCATTCCGGGCTGCTCGATGAAGTGGGCGGCCCCGCCTATCTGACGCAGTTGCTGACGGCCATGGTTGGCATCATCAATGCCGGCGAATACGGCCGCGTCATCTTCGACTGCTTCCTGCGCCGCCAGTTGGTTGACCTTGGCGAGGTGGTGGTGAACCGCGCTTTCGGCGCCGAGCCGGAGCTGGACGGCAAGGCCCAGTTGGAAGCCGCCGAGCAGGCCCTGTTCGACCTCGCCACCGATGGCAGCGCCGAGGGCGGCATCGTCAGCTTCGAAAAGGCGCTGACGGCGGCAGTGGAGCTGGCCGAGCGCGCCTTTACCACCCCGGGCGGCGTTTCCGGCCTCTCCACCGGCCTGCGAGACCTCGACAGCAAGCTCGGCGGCCTGCACCCGTCGGACCTCCTGATCCTCGCTGGCCGCCCCGCCATGGGCAAGACGGCGCTCGCCGTGAAAATTGGCTTCGGCGGAGCCCAGGCGGTGATCCGGGAAGCGCAGGAGAAGGACCCGAACGCGGTGGTCCGCGGCGGCGTGGCCATTTTCTCGCTCGAAATGAGCGCCGACCAGCTCGCCACCCGCATCCTCTCCGAGCAGTCGCGGGTCTCGGGCGACCGCATTCGCCGCGGTGACATCGCCCAGCGCGATTTCGACAAATTCGTCGAGGTGAGCCGCGAACTGGCCGGCATGCCGCTCTATATCGACGACACCCCGGCCATCACTATCTCAGCGCTCCGCACCCGCTGCCGCCGCCTGATGCGGACCAAGGGGCTGAACCTTATCATCGTCGACTACCTCCAGCTCATGCGCCCCGCCGCCGGCTCGCGGCCGGAGAACCGGGTGCAGGAAATCAGCCAAATCACCCAGGGCCTGAAGGCCATCGCAAAGGAGCTGTCGGTCCCCGTCATCGCCCTCTCCCAGCTCTCCCGCCAGGTGGAAAGCCGCGAGGACAAGCGGCCGCAGCTGGCCGACCTCCGCGAATCCGGGTCGATCGAGCAGGATGCCGACGTCGTGATGTTCGTCTATCGCGACGAGTATTACCTGGCGCAGCGCATGCCGAAGGAACTGAACTTCGACAACAGCGAGAAGTACACCGAAGCGCTGGACAAATGGCAGAAGGACATGGAGCAGGCCCATAACAAGGCCGAGCTGATTGTCGCCAAGCAGCGCCACGGCCCCACCGGCACCATCCGCCTGTTCTTCGAGGGCGAGTTCACCCGGTTCGGCGACCTCGACCAGACCCACGACCAGGATGATTACAGCTGAGGCGCCCCATGGCTGACGCCTCGGGCCTGCTGACGGTCGATCTCGGCGCCATTGCCGCCAACTGGGCTGCCCTCCGGGACCGCCATGCGGAAGCCGGCGGCGGAGAGGTCGGCGCGGCGGTGAAGGCCGATGCCTATGGCCTGGGCGCCGCCCGGGTCGCACCGGCCCTGGCCGCGGCCGGCTGCCGCCGTTTCTTCGTCGCCCAACTCGCCGAGGGCATGGCCCTCCGGCCCGTTCTCGGCCCCGACCCCATAATCGCCGTGCTGAACGGATTCCGCCCCGGCGAGGACGGGGATGCCGCCCTCGCCCCCGTCCTGAACACGCCCGGGGACCTCGCCGCCTGGTCCGGCACCGGCCGCGACGTGCTGCTCCACATCGACACCGGCATGGCCCGCCTCGGCCTCTCCCCCTCCGAGACGGCGGCCCTGGCCGAGGATCCGTCCCCGCTCAAGGGCGTG
>DATCMG010000364.1:0-2869 GCA_036563555.1 Roseomonas sp.
CGCAGCTCCTTTCGGCGCCGGCCATCGGCACGCAGGACGAAGGTTCCAGCATGCGGGGGCGGACCCGTCTGGAAACCATGTGACGCCGGGCCGGTGCCAAGTCAGACCAAGCCGGCTTCCCGCCAGGAGCGGCGGCCGGGCCGGTATACCTGCTTCCCTCGAACGCGCCGCCCCCTCCCTGGTTCACACCCCCGCCATGTCGGCCCCGTCATGCCGGAAGGTCCTGGCGGAAACCCTCCCGCAACCCCGGCGGTGCGAGGCTTGCCTCGCACCCCGCGAACCCCCATCCCAAGGCTGTGACCGTCATCCGCCGCCTTCCCCCCACCACCGCCGACCGCATCGCCGCCGGCGAGGTGGTGGAGCGCCCTGCCGCCGCCGTGAAGGAGCTGGTGGAGAACGCCCTGGATGCCGGGGCCCGCCGGATCGCCGTCACGCTGGAGGGCGGCGGCATCAACCGCATCCTGGTGGAGGATGACGGGAAGGGCATGGTGCCCGCCGATCTGGCGCTGTGCATCGAGCGCCACGCCACCTCCAAGCTGCCGGATGAGGAGACGCTGTTCCGTATCGCCACCCTCGGCTTCCGGGGGGAGGCGCTGCCCTCGATCGGCGCCGTCTCACGCCTCTCCATCACCACCCGCCCGCGCGAGGGGGAGGGGCATGCGATCGCCGTGGAGGCCGGGCGGGTGGGCGAGGTCACCCCCGCCGCCGCGCCCCCCGGCACGCGGGTGGAGGTGCGCGACCTGTTCTTCGCCACCCCGGCTCGCCGGAAGTTCCTGAAGACCCCGGGCACCGAGGCCTCCCATGCCGTGGAGGCGGTGCGCCGCCTCGCCCTGGCCTGGCCGGAGGTGGGCTTCCGCGTGACCGTGGATGGGCGCGTTGCGCTGGATCTCGCCCCCGCGGGTCGCACCGGGCGTGCCGCCGCCCTGCTCGGCCGCGACTTCGCCTCGGCCTCCGTGCCGGTGCAGGGAAACTGGCCCGATCTAAGGCTGGAGGGGCTAGCGGCGCTTCCCACCCATAACCGCGCCACCGCTGCCGAACAGCATCTGGTGGTTAACCGCCGCCCCGTGCGCGACCCGCTGCTGCGCGCCGCGCTGCGCGTGGCCTATCGCGACGTGCTGGCCTCCGGCCGCCACCCCGTGGCCGCCCTGTTCCTGGAAATCCCGCCCGAGGCCGTGGATGTGAACGTCCACCCCATGAAGACCGAGCTGCGCTTCCGCGATGCCGCGGGGGTGCGTGGGGCGCTCATCGCCTCGCTGCGCCGGGCGCTGGGCACCGGGGCCGGGGTGGGCATGGCGCGCAGCGGCTGGGATTCCGGCGGCACGGCCGATCCCGCCTGGCCCAGCCGCGCCGGCCAGCCCCTGCCGCCCGAACCCGCCCCCGCCGGGGAGGCCGAGGCGCACGCCGTCACCTGGTCGGATGGCGGCACGACCCCTATCCGCGCCCCCGGCTTCGCCGAGGCGGGCTTCGCCTTCACCATCCCGCCGCCCTCGCGCCCCATCCAGCCCCGCTTTGCCCTGCCGCCCGGCGCGTTGACCATGCCCGCCGAGGCGCCGCCCCTTCCGGCGGGCACGGCGGAGGAAGGCCCGCTGGGCCGCCCCCTGGCGCAGTTGCTGGACACCTACATCCTGGCGCAAGCCCCGGATGGCGCCCTCATCCTCGTGGACCAGCATGCGGCGCATGAGCGGCTGACACATGAGCGGCTGTCGGCACAGCTCGTGGCCGGCGGCGTGCGGTCCCAGCCGCTGCTGCTGCCCGCCGTGGTGGACATGCCGGCCACCGACGCCGTGCGCCTGGCCGAACGGGCGGAGGATCTCGCGAAGCTTGGCCTGGAGATCGAACCCTTCGGGCCGGGTGCCATCCTCGTCCGCGCCCTGCCGGCGCTGCTCGGCACGCCCGAGCCCGGGCCGATCCTCGCCGACATCGCGGCGGAGCTGTCGGATTGGGAGGAGAGCACGGCGCTGGAGCGCCGGCTGGACGCGGCGGTGGCGCGGCTTGCCTGCCATGGCAGCGTGCGGGCCGGGCGCCGCCTCAACGCGGCGGAAATGGCCGCCCTGCTGCGCGAGATGGAGGCGACGCCGCGCGCCGCCACCTGTTCGCATGGGCGCCCGACCTTCCTGCGGCTGGGCGCCGGGGACCTCGCGCGGATGTTCGGGCGGACCTAAAGCATTCCACCTTACTCGAATGCATATCCTGAGTTGGGTTCATGGCTGGAGGGCGTTTGTTTGGTTTCATCGGGTATAGTCCGGCAATCCGGCCGGGGAGACGAGAATGGGAAGGCTGCTTCGGCCATTCACTTTTAAGAGGATGATCCTTTATGGCTTCCCGCTTTACCTTCTGGCAGTCGAGTATCTGCTTCGGGCGGGGTTGAGCCAGATCCAGGGCGGACAACAGGACATTTCCCTTGTGGCGGCGTCGAACACCATTGCCACTGCGGGGCTGTCATTCATCGCGCCGGTTGTGATCGAGAAGCCGTACCGGAAAGAATTTCTGGAAGAGGCTCTAAAAGCTATTGGCCAGAATGGCACAGTCACTGTGACTAGAGACCAGAAGCTTGTCCGGATGGCTTACGTGGCTCTCGGCATCCTGCCATTCGCCTGGGCTTTTACTTTGTGGATCGCCCATAAGGGCACAAAAGATTTCGATTGGAAGATTTGGGACTATGCCGTGCCTGGGCCTTTGTGGATGAGCCTTGGGCTCTATATAGTAGGGATTGTGTTTACCGAGCCGAAGGAGAAGTCCTGATGGAGCCCGTTGTGGTTGCCACCCTGACGGCTCTGGGCGTGGTCCCGATCGTGTCAGCGATCAAGCACTGGATAAGTGCCAACAGGTCTAAGTCGCCGGTCAAGATCAAGCTGGCGACGGGCCAGAC
>DATCMG010000367.1:0-6320 GCA_036563555.1 Roseomonas sp.
CGAAGGCGTAGGTGGCAAGCAGCAGACAGAGTACTCGCCCTTCCGCCGTGCGCGGCCAGAATTCTGAGCCCATCGTGGTCATCAGCATGGCAGTCCACCACAATGCGTCGCCAAAGCTCTCGAAGCCACCCTCCACCTCCGGTGCGCGCTCAAAGGCGTACATACCTGCTGCGCCGAGCAGGCTTACCAGTGCTGTAAGCGCCACGACGTAACCGAGCCCTCGTCGGCGCAGGCCCGCTCGCAATGCGTTCATGCCGCGATTTGCCGTACCCACCACGCGCACCAGCCTGAGACCTCGTGCCGCGCGAGCAAGCCGCAGTACGCGCAGGCCGCGTAGTAAACGGAACGCGGGCGCGACAAGTGCGATGGCAGAGAGCCAGTTCGTGCGCAGAAACGCGCCTTTGTCAGGCGCCAAGGCGAGGCGGAGTAGAAATTCAGCGAGGAATATGACCCAGATGGCAGTGCCAACCGTCTCAAGCAGCTGACTCTCGCCCCAGGCAAGCTCTGCCACGACCAGGGCGAGCCAGGCAGCACTGAGCACAAGCATGGGTGTGCGGAGCCATTCCTCGAGTTCGCCTAGCGTCGTGAGGCGCTCCTCAGCCTCACCCGGCGGAACAGGGTCTCGCGGGCTTTGCATCATGAAGTTCCCGGTCTTGCATCAGCGGGAACCGTGCGGCCCATCCAGCGGTTTCCCCCTCCAACACCTGCCGTGATGGAGAGAATCTGATGGCCTTGCCACTCCTTGCCCTGCTGACTGCCGGGTGCCTTGCGGCGGTGCATGTGTTTGTGGGCGCGATGGTCTTTCTCGAGGGAGTTCCCAGGAGCCGCTGGCTCTCCGCTGCTGGCGGAGCCTCCACGGCCTATATCTTCCTGCACCTGTTGCCGGATCTTGCGGCGGCGCACCATAGAGACGGCGTCGAGTCAGAGATACGCTACTTCCTTATTGCCCTGGCCGGGTTGATCGCATTTTACGGAGTAGAGCGTCAGGTGCGGCTCGCCAGGGAGACGCCGGGGCCAGGAGATAATGAGGGCCGCGCAACCGCTGTGTTCTGGCTGCATGTCGGCAGCTTCGCCGTTTACAACCTCATCATCGGCTACCTGCTGCTGCACCGGGAGCGGGCAGGAATTATGGAGCTTCTTTTCTATGGCGCCGCAATGGGATTGCATTTTCTATCCAATGACTATGGCATGCGGCTAGACCACAGACATGCTTATGACAGGGTCGCGCGTTGGATCCTGGCGCCGTCGGTGCTGTTGGGCTGGCTGGTGGGCTGGCTGGTGGAGGTGCCGCGACCGGCGGTGGACGCTCTCTTCGCCTTCCTGGCAGGCGGTGTCGTGTTGAACGTGATGAAAGAGGAGCTGCCCGAGGAGCGAAAGAGCCGTTTCGGTGCCTTCCTGCTCGGAGCCGTCGTCTATGGTGGGCTTCTTCTCACACTGGAGTGACAGCTGCGGTCACCTTGGGTGAGGAGGATCCTCACCCAAGGCTCGCAGTCGTCAACCCTGTTGCGTACGGGCGCTGTTTCCGCTGACGGGGGCCTGCACCGCGACGAAGGCCATCCGTCCGTCCCGGATCACCTGCAGGGCCACGGCACCGTCAGTGGCCTGGAGCGCCTGTTGAATGCCGGAGACTGCCTGCTCCGGATTCCTCACTTCCTTCCCGGCAACTGCGGTAATCACGTCCGCCGGGCGCAGGCCTGCCTCGGCTGCCGGGCTGCCCGGGCGGACATTGGCTATGACCGCACCATGCGTGTCACGCGGGATCTCCAGACCCGCACGCTGTGCTTCCTGGACAGTGGCCAGACCGATGCCGAGGCGGGCGCGCTGCTGACCCTCTCCGTTCTCCTCCTTGGCAGCCGCGCTTTGCGGGTCGCGCAGCGCCGCGACCTGCACGTCAAACCGCATCTCCTGTCCGTTGCGGCGCGCAATCAGGGTTGTTTCCGTCCCCCTTCGAAGATCGCCGACGGCACGAGCGAGGTCGCGTGGGCTCTTCACTGGCGTATCACCCACCGATGTGACCACATCGCCTGGCTTCAACCCGGCCCGCGATGCAGGACTGTCCTGTTGAACCTGGGCGACCAGGGCGCCCTCGGCGCGCGGGAGGCGCAGCGCACGTGCCATGGTTGCATCGATGGGCTGCGTGGTGGCACCAAGGAAGCCGCGCTCGACACGGCCGTTCTCCTTCAGCTGCGCCACCACCTTTCCAACCAGATTGGAGGGAATTGCGAAGCCGATTCCGATGGATCCGCCAGACGGGCTAAAGATCGCGGTGTTCACGCCGATGACGGAGCCGTCCAGCCCAAAGAGGGGGCCACCGGAATTGCCGCGGTTGATCGGAGCATCAATCTGCAGGAAATCGTCGTAGGGGCCGCTGTGTATGTCGCGCCCACGCGCCGAGAGGATACCCGCGGTGACGGTGCCGCCGAGGCCATAGGGGTTGCCGACAGCCACAACCCAGTCGCCCGGCCGCGCCGTGTCGGAATTTCCTAGATTCAGAAAGGGCAGCGGTGCAGCCGCATCGACCTTCAGGAGGGCCAGATCGGTCCGGGGATCGCGGCCGACGATGCGGGCCGGCAGCTCGCGGCCGTCATCCAGCGTTACCTTCACCTGGGTGGCGCCGTCCACCACATGGTTGTTGGTGACGATATGACCCTCGGCATCCACGATGAAGCCGGAGCCGAGCGCCTGGACTTCCCGCGCCTTGCCCTGGCCGCGATCCTGCCCGCCGAAGTAGCGGCGGAACATTTGGTCCTGCTGCGAGCCCTCAGGGAACGGGGAGGTGGCCGTCTCGGCCTGCGCGCGAGCGGAGGTGGAGATGGTGACAACGGCCGGGCGCACGCGCGCGACAAGATCACCGAAACCCGGCAGTGGCACCTGGGGGGCGGCGACGGCTGGAGAGCCGGATTGCTGGGACTGGCCCTGTGCGAAGGCCGGCACGGATAGCCAGCCGGCCGTGCCGGACAGGGCGGTCCCTGCCAGCAGGAAGGCCGCGAGCACGGCGCCGCGGCGGTTGGAGCGATTGGTCATGCTGCGTTCGTCCTGTTTCCCGCGGCGGGAGGGCCCCGCCGTTCATCTGGCAATGTCGGACGGTGCCGGTGGAGGTTCACCGACAGGATCATGAAACAGTTTTCAGAATTCGGCCGGCAGCTCTTGCGGAATCTCCAGCACCGCCGAGAGACCCTGGCCTGACGCGGCATCGCGCAGGGTCAGTGTTCCTCCGTGCAGCCTGGCGACCGCTGCCGCGAGGGAAAGGCCGAGCCCCGTTCCCGGCGTCCCTCTGCTGCGGTCCAGACGGTAGAAGCGTTGCATCACCTTCTCCCGCTCCTCTGGCTGGATGCCCGGCCCCTGATCGGACACCTCCAGCACGGCGCCGGGACGAAGCGTAACCTCGATCGCCCCCTCCCCATGGCTAAGCGAATTGTCCAGCAGGTTCGCTAGAGCCTGGCGCAGCAGTGGCGCGCTGCCGGTGACTGTCTGATGCGGCGCAATAGCTGCCTCGATCCGGCGCTCTGCATCCTCAACCGCCGGCACATAGGCCTCCACCACCTCGGTGACGAGCGTCGAGAGGTCCAGGCTGGTGAATCCCTCTCGTCCTGTCCCTGCTTCCGTCCTGGCGATCTGAAGGAGCGCGGCGAAGGTGGAGAGGATCTGATCGAGTTCACCAAGAGCGCCTTCCAGTACCTCGCCATCCGCAGCCGGGTCGCGCGCGCGGGCCAGTGCCGCCTCAAGGCGCTGCCGCAGGCGGGAGAGGGGGGAACGCAGGTCGTGGGCGATATCGTCCGTGACTTGGCGTACCTCCGTCACCAAGGTCTCGATCCGTGCCAACATGGCATTGATGGTGCCAGACAGGCGGTCGAACTCGTCACCCCTGCCGGTTTCGGGCAGGCGCCGTGTCAGATCACCTGCCATGACCGCCTGGGCGGCGTCGCTGACTCCGGCCAATCGTCGTTCGAGCCCACTCGCCAGCAGGAAGCCGAGCCCCAAGGCGACCAGGGCGGCCAACCCGCCGGCCACGGGAGGTGTCCAGGCAAGGGCGTTGGCCGCACGATCAACTGACGACAGGTCGGCAGCGACAATCAGGTTCGCGCCAGCCGGCAGGATCGCACCAAGCGCGCGAAGCGGTGCATCGTCTCCGGCGCGCCGCAAGGTTGCAAAGCCACGGAGGGCTGGCGGCGCGGATGGCAGGCTTCCCGCGATAGGCCGGCCGTCGGGCGTCTGCAGAAGGACCGATAGTGGCCCTCGGCGGCGCGTGTAGACCTCGGCGGCTTCCGCCAATCCGCGCAAGCCATAGGCCTCGTAATCGCGCAGCAATCCCTCCGCTTCCGCGGCGAGAACGAGATCGAGTTGCTGCCTGAGGGCGTCATGGGCCCGCAACCATCCCCAGCCTGCGCCAAGGATGGAAGTCACTAGAACGACGGCCGCAATAGTCAGCGCCACCCTGGGCGCGAAGCTGCGAAGGCGGATCACCGGGGCCTCAGCCCTGGCCGGCCGTGGCGGGGAAAAGGATATAGCCGGCGCCCCGCACGGTGCGGATCATAGGGGCTTCGCCACCCGCCTCAAGCTTGCGGCGCAAGCGGCTAACATGAACATCCACAACGTTAGTCGTCGGGTCGAAGGAAAAATTCCAAACCTTCTCCAGCAACATCGTGCGGGTCAGCACCTCGCCGGGATGGCGCATCATGTACTCGAGCAGGCGAAACTCGGTTGGTAGCATCTCGAGATTGCGCTCGCCGCGGGTGACGGTCCGGCGCAGCAGGTCCATACGCAGATCCGCCACCGCGAGTTCTCGATCATCCGCCTGAGCAGCCGGGCGGCGCGCCAGGGCACGGATTCGCGCCCGCAATTCCGCGAAAGCAAATGGCTTGGCCAGATAGTCGTCCGCCCCCGCGTCAAGCCCTTCAACCTTCCGATCCACCTCCCCGAGAGCAGTCAGGACAAGAACTGGCGTGGAAATACCAGAGGCGCGGAGGGCCCTCAGAATTGTCAGACCATCCGGGCCGGGCAGCATGCGGTCGGTGACGATTACATCGAACGGTTCGTTCAATGCCAGGAACAGCCCGTCCCTGCCATTATGCGCCACATCGACGACCTGCCCCTCCTCGCCCAGTCCCTTGGCGACGTAGTCAGCGGTTGCAACATCATCCTCAATCAGCAGGATGCGCATGCCCTCTGATCCTCCTCTGTGGATCCATCGTCGCGCCGGGCTCTGTGCCCAGAATGGCCGTTTTCGCTGTGCCTGCCAGTGGTACGGTTCAGGCCTCTTCTTGCAATGCGCTATTACGCCCTAGTCGGGATCGACGCCGCCGAAGCCAATTCAGGAGCGGACGCCTGGTAACGCTATCACGGAATGTCCTCGGGCGCTCGGGGTCGAGAAGCTCGTGGTCTGCGAGGAAGCGCTCAGCCTCATTCACGGGCGGAGGATCGAATGGGCGTAACGTGCGGCCCTCATTCGTACGGAGCGCCTCCACGGTGGCGATCAAGCTTCCCGTGCAGGCCAGGGTGGCGGCAACACGCGCCGCGTCGACGCCTAGGTGTTCACCGAGCAGGTCATCCCGACAGGATGTGATGGTTGCGGCAGTCACATCGTCCGGCGCCGCTTCGATTGCGAGGTCGCACTCCGTGTCATAGCCCATGGAGCGGTTGTTCAGGTTTGACGAACCCACCCGGATCAGGCGGTCGTCGACGATCATGATCTTGGCGTGAACGTAAATCGGCTGCCCGGCTGCCGTGACTGGTGTGTAGACCCGCAGCCGCCTGGAGTGGTCGACCTGGCGGAGGACTGACAGCAGGCGTGCCCGCGCGGAGCCCATGGCCTCCTCCTCCAGCCATCCTTCGGCGCCCACTGGGTTCACAACGACGAACTCAGGGCCGTCTGGCTCCTCCAGGCGCGCGGCAATTGCCTCGGCGATGATGCGGGAGGCAAAGTATTGACTCTCCATGTAGACCGATCGCTTCGCCGCACCAATCGCTGCGCGGTACAGGGCCTCGATCTCGCGCGTCTCAGGTCGCTCGCCATGGGCCGGAGCGGTGCGCGCAATTGCGACCTCGACATCACGGAAGGTGGGTTGAAGCTCCACAGGCCAGGGATCCGACCCGGGCGGGGGGGGCTCGAGCCGCTGACCTCGGGCCAGCCGCCAACACTCGCGCGCGTGCTCGCCGAGTGCGCGGGCCGCGGGCCCGTCCACCGCCATGGAGGCATCGTGCCACGGACCGTAACGCCGGTGCGTGGTGGGCCTGCGGCGTCGCGGGTCATCATCCAGGTGCTCGCGCGTGTCCCAGCGGCCAGCCGTGACGTCGATGCCGCCGCAGAAGGCGAGGGCGTC
>DATCMG010000383.1:0-2233 GCA_036563555.1 Roseomonas sp.
AGCAGCGGGTCACCGAGCGCGCGCGGGAAGTTGAGAAGGCCCACGAGGTTCTGGAATTCGCACTCGACTCCGCCGGCATGGGCTCCTGGGACCTGGACCTGACGACCGACACCTCTCGGCGCACTCCGCAGCACGACCGCATCTTCGGCTATCCCGAACTGCTCCCGTCATGGGGCCGCGACGACTTCCTGCAGCATGTGGTTCCGGAAGAGCGCTCCTCGGTAGTGCAGGCCTTCGCAAAGGCGGCGCTGGCCGGAACGCTCGAGCTTGAGTGCCGGATCCGGCGGGCGGACGGGGCAGCCCGTTGGATCGTTGCCAAGGGGCAGGTCGGGTATGACGGGGAAGGACGCCCGGTCCGCATGGCAGGCGTGGTCATGGACACCACGGACCGGCGCTTCACCGAGGATGCGCTGCACCAGGCGCAGAAAATGGAAGCCATCGGCCAGCTCACCGGCGGCGTGGCGCATGACTTCAACAACCTGCTGACGGTCATCGTCGGTGGCCTGGACCTCATGCTCCGCCGGCCGGAGCAGGCGGAGCGGGTCACCCGCCTGGCCACGGCGGCCATGACCGCGGCGCGGCGCGGCGAGCAATTGACCCAGCAGCTCCTGGCCTTCTCCCGCCGGCAGATGCTCCGGCCCCAGACCCTGAACCCGAACCGGGTGCTGGAAGAGTTCGAGGGGTTGGCGCGCCGCGCCGTGGGGGAAGCGGTGATCCTGCGATTCGAGATGGATCCCGATGTGCACCCGATCCGGATCGACCCCGCCCAGTTCGAATCCGCCGTGCTGAACCTGATCGTCAACGCCCGGGACGCCATGCCCGATGGCGGCATCATCACGGTGGCAAGCCGCAACGCGCAGCCGACATCCGATCGCGACCTGCCGGCGGGAGACTATGTCGTGGTCAGCGTCACCGACACCGGCAGCGGGATCGATGCGCAGACCCTCCTGCGCGCCTTCGAACCCTTCTTCACCACCAAGGAGATCGGCAAGGGATCAGGCCTGGGGCTGAGCCAGGTCTATGGCTTCGCCCGCAGCGCGGGGGGAGACGTGACCATCGAGTCCGAGGTCGGACGCGGGACGACGGTCCGTCTCTATTTCCCGCGTTCCACCGACCAGCCGACGGAGGAGTTGCATCCCGCCCCCGGCAAGATGCCGCTCCGCCCGGCCGCGAGCGGCGAGACGGTGCTGCTGGTCGAGGATGACGAGCAGGTGCTCGACATGGCTATCGAGAGCCTTGAGGAGCTGCGCTACCGGGTCATCGTCGCCCGCAACGCGCGGGAGGCTCTTGATCACGTCAGGGGATCGGAGCGGATCGACATCATGTTCTCGGATGTCGTGATGCCTGGCGGCATGAATGGCGCGCAACTTGCTGCCGCGGCCCGGCAGCTCCGGCCGGAGATGAAGATCCTGCTGACCTCCGGCTATGTGGGTGAGCCATCCACCCAAAGGCCGATCGCCGAGGACGTGGATGTGCTGAGCAAGCCCTATCGCCGGGACGAACTGGCGCAGAAGCTGCGGGTGGTGCTGGGGCGGGGGTAAGGCGCCACCAGCCCAACCGATGCGGCGCGATGCCGGCCCTTCAGGCGCCTCGCTTCTCCGGGCCGGTCGTCTCCGCCCGACCCTGCGGACGACCTCGCTCCGGCTCGGCGCCGCCAGGCTGCTTTCCCAGTTGCTCGAGCTTGCGCTTCACCTCCCGCTCCTCTTCGCTCAGGGGCGCCGGTTCCTGTGGCGCAACGCCCGAAGGAACCGAATCCCCGGGGTCATGCCCGCCTTCGTTACTTTCCTGGACCATGCACATCTCCGCCCGATGATGACCGCTCACGACAGAGCGCCCGCCCGCGGATCCGGTTGCGCTCCACGTGCTCTTGCCATGGCGCCCGCTCAGGCGTCGCCGGACGGCTCCGAGCGGGCCAGCGCCGCCTGTCCCGCCACCGTCAGCCGATAGACGCCGCGCTCCGCACGCTCGAACCAGCCATAGACATTGCGCAGCAGGATCCGGCCCGCATCCGGCGCCACGGCCGCCATGTCGCGCGGACGCCCCGGCCCGTTGCGCAGGGCTCCCGCGCAGGCCAGCGCCTGTTGCCGATAGGCCGTCATGATCGGGCTGCGCGACGTGCCGCCCTGCATCGGGTCGCCCTTGCGCCGGCCATGCTCACGCAGGAGCAGCGCACGGCGCCTCAGATTCGGGCGGGGCCGGTAGGGAGCGGGTTCGGCGAGCACCTCCACCCCTT
>DATCMG010000405.1:0-4447 GCA_036563555.1 Roseomonas sp.
GCGCCCTGAACGTGGATGACTGCGCCCGCTTCGCCCGGCGGGTGATGGAGCAGAGCGACCCGAAGCGGATCCAGGAACTGGTGATGGGCTTCGTGCCGGGCGAGAGGGGTTGAGCAAGGCCGGGGGGAAGGTATCCCCAGCCTTCTGAAGCGCCCCGCGATCCGTATCAGGCTCACATCGCGAAACGTGCCGCCCGGCGGCTGCGCAGCCTTATTCTGGAGCCACATAAAGATATCCTGATATCGTTTATCCCCTTGGCCTTCTCTCCCCGGCTGTGATAGGCGACCGCCAATCCCGGAAGGCCAGCCCGACATGCCCGATACCCTCCCCCCCAAGACCGACTACGTCATCGCCGATCTCTCCCTCGCCCAGTGGGGCCGCAAGGAGATCGAGATGGCCGAGGACGAGATGCCCGGCCTGATGGCCACCCGCCGCGAATACGGCCCGTCCCAGGTGCTGAAGGGCGCCCGCATCGCCGGCTGCCTGCACATGACCATCCAGACCGCCGTGCTGATCGAGACGCTGAAGGCTCTCGGCGCCGATGTGCGCTGGTCCTCCTGCAACATCTTCTCGACCCAGGACCACGCCGCGGCCGCCATCGCCGCCTCCGGCACGCCGGTCTTCGCGGTGAAGGGCGAGAGCCTGGAGGAATACTGGCACTACGTGCAGCGGACCCTGGAATGGGCCGATGGTGGCGAGCCGAACCTGCTGCTGGACGATGGCGGCGACATGACGCTGCTGGTCCATTACGGCCTGCGCGCCGAGCAGGGCGACACCAAGTTCCTCGACGGCGCGACCAATGAGGAGGAGACCGTTTTCTTCGCCCTCATCAGGAAGCTGCTGACGGAGAAGCCGGGCTGGTTCGCCAAGCTCGCCGCCTCCCTCAAGGGCGTCTCCGAGGAGACGACGACGGGTGTGCACCGCCTGTATTCCATGGCGAAGGAGGGCAAGCTGCTCTTTCCCGCCATCAACGTGAATGACAGCGTCACCAAGTCGAAGTTCGACAACCTCTATGGCTGCCGCGAGTCCCTGGTGGATGCGCTGCGCCGCGGCACCGACCTGATGATGGCCGGCAAGGTGGCCTGCGTCGCCGGCTTCGGCGATGTCGGCAAGGGCTCCGCCGCCTCCCTCCGCAACGCCGGCTGCCGCGTGATGGTGACCGAGGTCGATCCGATCTGCGCGCTGCAGGCCGCGATGGAGGGCTACGAGGTCGTGACGATGGAGGAGGCCGCCCCGCGCGCCGACATCTTCGTCACCGCCACGGGCAATGTGGACGTGATCACCATCGACCACATGCGCGCCATGAAGAACCGCGCCGTCGTGTCCAATATCGGTCACTTCGACAGCGAGATTCAGGTTTCGGCGCTGCGCAACCTGAAGTGGACGAACATCAAGCCGCAGGTGGACGAGATCGAGTTCCCGGACGGCAAGCGCATCACGCTGCTCTCCGAGGGCCGCCTGGTGAACCTGGGCAATGCCACGGGCCACCCGTCCTTCGTGATGTCGGCCAGCTTCACGAACCAGACGCTGGCGCAGATCGAGCTTTGGACGAATAGTTCGGCCTACGGAAAGCAGGTCTACACCCTGCCGAAGCACCTCGATGAGAAGGTGGCCTTCCTGCATCTGGAGAAGGTTGGCGCGAAGCTGACCAAACTCTCCCAGACCCAGGCCGACTATATCGGCGTGCCGCAGGCTGGTCCCTTCAAGGCTGAGATGTACCGCTACTGAGGACGAAGCGGCGCAGCCGCTTCTGTCCCCGGCGAAGCGGCGTAAGCCGCTTCTGTCCCCCGGCGAAGCGGCGCAGCCGCTTCTGCCTCCTGCCCCCGGCGGGGCGACGTCCGTGCCCCGGCTGCGGGCACGATTTCGGGCCAAGTGTGTCGCCCAAACCAACATCTTACGTTGTAGTCTTTTCCCGCTGCATCAACCTTGCTCGGGAAGACCATGCCGCGCGCCCCTGCCGACCGATCCGCCACCCCCCCGATGGGCGCGGAACCCGGGACGAATCCCTTCGGCATGCCCGCCGGCATCCGTCGCTTCGCCTCGCCCGCCGTGAAGGCGGCGCTCAAGCGGCGGGGCGGGCAATTGCTGGGCCTGATCGCGGGCTTGCTGGGCCTTGCCGTTCTGGTGGCGCTGGCCAGTCATAATCCGGCCGATCCTTCCCTCTCCACCGCCACCAGCCGTGCGCCGACCAACCTCGCCGGCCCTTTCGGCGCCATGGTGTCGGACGTGCTGCTCCAGGGCTTTGGCTGGGCCGGGCTGCTGCCCGCGGCCTGCCTGATGACCTGGGCACTGCGGCTTTCCACCCATCGCGGCCTTTCCCCCTTTGCCGGGCGCGTCGCGGCGCTGCTGGCGGCGCTGCCACTGATGGCCGCGGCCCTCTCCGCCAGCCCTTTGCCGGCGCCTTTTCCCGGCGGAACCCCCGGTGGCGCCATGGGACCGCTGGTGCGCGAGGCGGTGGACGAGACGATCGGCGCCGTCTTCGGGCCGTTGGGCAATGTGCTCGGCAATACCGGCATCGCCGCGATGGCGGTGGCGGCCGCCGTGCTGGCACTGGCCATCCCGCTCTCCTCCTGGCGCCGTGCGGGCGGCGCGGCGGCGCGGCGGGGCTCCGGCATGGCCGGCAACATCCTGCGCCGCCGCCACGAGGCGCGCGCCCGTGCCGCCGAGGCCCGCCAGACCCGTGACCGCCTGGCCCAGCGCCATGAGGAGGCCCGCTCCCGCCCCGGCCTGATGGCCCGCCTGCTGGGCGCGCCCGGCGCGCTGGCCGGGCTGATCCGCCGCCGCTCCGAGCCCTCGCCGCAACTCTCCGCCCTGTTGCGCGCGGCCGACGCTGCCGCCGAGGAGGCGCCCGCCCCGCGCCCCGCGCCCCGCAAGACGCCGCGTGTCGCAGCACCCGAGCCGCAGGCGGAGGAGACGAAGCCCGGCACGCCCCGCATCGCCGACCGCGTCCTTCCCACGCGCCGCCTGCCGATCTCCGAGACGGTGAAGAAGGGGGATGACGGCCGCTTCCGCCTGCCGCCCCTTTCGCTCCTGGTGCCCGCGCCCGCCCGCCGCGAGAGCGGCCCCTCGCGCGAGGTGCTGGAGGAGAATGCGCGGATGCTGGAATCCGTGCTCGACGATTACGGCGTGCGCGGCAAGATCGTCGATATCCGCCCCGGCCCGGTGGTCACGCTCTACGAGTTGGAGCCGGCGCCCGGCACGAAGTCCGCCCGCGTCATCGGCCTGGCCGACGACATCGCGCGCAGCATGTCCGTGCTCGCCGTCCGCATCGCGACCGTGCCCGGCCGCAACGTGATCGGCATCGAAATGCCGAACGTGAAGCGCGAGATGGTCTATTTCTCCGAGATGATGGAGGGGGAGGACTGGTCGCGGAATACCGGCAAGCTGCCGCTCGCGCTCGGCAAGGACATCGGCGGCGCGCCGGTTGTCGCCGACCTCGCGCGCATGCCGCATCTGCTGATCGCGGGCACCACCGGCTCGGGCAAGTCGGTCGGGATCAACACCATGATCCTGTCGCTGCTCTACCGCTTCGGGCCGGATGAGTGCCGCTTCATCATGATCGACCCGAAGATGCTGGAGCTGTCGGTCTATGACCGTATCCCGCATCTGCTGGCGCCCGTGGTGACGGAGCCGCCCAAGGCGATCGGCGCCTTGAAGTGGACGGTCCGCGAGATGGAACGCCGCTACAAGGCGATGAGCCAGCTCGGCGTCCGCAACATCGGCGGCTACAACGAGAAGGTCACCGCAGCGTCGTCGCGTGGCGAGCAGCTGACGCGCCGCGTGCAGACCGGCTTCGATCCTGAGACCGGTAAGCCGGTCTTCGAGGACCAGCCGCTGAACCTCGCCGCCCTGCCGATGATCGTCGTCGTGATCGACGAAATGGCTGATCTGATGATCGTGGCGGGCAAGGAGATCGAGGCCGCGGTGCAGCGCCTGGCGCAGATGGCGCGTGCCGCGGGCATCCATGTGATCATGGCGACGCAGCGCCCCTCGGTGGATGTCATCACCGGCACCATCAAGGCGAACTTCCCGACGCGCATCTCCTTCGCCGTTACCAGCAAGATCGACAGCCGCACCATCCTGGGCGAGCAGGGCGCGGAGCAGCTGCTCGGCCAGGGCGACATGCTGCACATGGCCGGCGGCGGCCGCGTGAACCGCGTGCACGGGCCCTTCGTCTCGGATGAGGAGGTGGAGCGCGTCGTGGACTTCCTGCGCGAGCAGGGCGAGCCCGCCTATATCGAGGAGGTCACCGAGACCGAGGACGATGAGGAAGGTGGCTCCATGCCCGCCTTCGACGGTGGCGGCGAGAAGGGCCTGTACGAGCAGGCCGTCTCGCTGGTGTCGCGAGAGGGCAAGGCGAGCACCAGTTTCGTCCAGCGCCATCTCAACATCGGCTACAACCGCGCCGCGAAGTTGATCGAGCAGATGGAGCGCGAGGGTGTGGTCG
>DATCMG010000406.1:0-4981 GCA_036563555.1 Roseomonas sp.
CGCACCCGATCCCGCAGCGTCCGGCGCATCGCCGTCATGGCGCGATAGGCGCCGACGGGGATGTAGGGCGCGTCCTCCATCGCCTGGCGCTGCATTTCAGCCGCGATGCGGACCTGCGCGGCCTGGTCCTCCGCGGTCAGCCATTCCTCGCGCAACGCCTCCAGCCGCGGGCTGCTGGGCCAGCCGAACCAGGCGTCCCGGCCATTCCCGCGCAGGGCGAAATGCACGCTGGGGTCCAGGAAGTCGGTGTCGTTCACGGCCGTGGTCATGGCGGACCAACCGCCTTTCTCCACCGGCTCGCGGCTTGCGCGGCGCTGGACCACCGACCCCCAGTCCGAGGTCGCCTCCTCCAGGTTGAAGCCCAGGCGCCGGAACAGATCCCCGGCCACCTGCGCGATGGCGGAGGGAGCCAGGATGTCGGTGGGCGAGAGCAGGCGCAGGAGCTGGCCGGAATAACCGGCCTCCCGCATCAGGGCCTTGGCGCGATCCAGGCTGCGCGGACCCAGCAGCGGCTCCAGCCCCGCTTTGCTCGCCATGGCGGAGCCGGGGGTGAAGAAGCCGCATTCCGTGTCCACCGTCGCCGGATCGTTCCCGGCGATCGCGGCCATGAAGTCGCGCTGGTCGATGGCGGGCCAGAGGGCGCGGCGCAGGGCGGGGTTGTCGAAGGGCGGGTGCAGATGGTTCAGCCGCAGCACGCCCGGCTGCGGCCGCGCGCCCATCGGTTCGACCAGGATCGCGCGGTCCCGGCGGAGCGAGGCCGCCAGTTCCGGCACCGGTTGCTCATACCATTGCACCTCGCCGGTCTGCAGCGCGGCGGAGGCGGTGGCGGAATCAGGGATCACCACCCATTCGATCCGGTCGAAATGCGCGATCTTCGGCCCGGCCGTCAGGCTCAGCGGGCCACCCGGCGCCGGGGCGTAATCCGCGTTGCGCTCATAGACGCTGCGGCTGCCCGAGACGTATTCGTCCGCCTTGAAGCGGTAGGGGCCGGAGCCGACCACCTCGCGGAACTGGGTGAAGGCGTCCGTCCTCGCGATGCGCTCGGGCATGATGAAGGCCACGGGCGAGGTGGCAGAGGCCAGCGAGCCGATCAGGTTCGGCTGCCGCCGCTTCAGCCGGATCTGCAGGCGCCGGTCGTCCAGCGCCACCATCTCCTCGAGATTCGCGGCCATGTACTGGCCTGCGGCGTTACGCCTTGACCAGCGCGCGAGGCTCGCCACCGCATCCGCCGCCCGCACGGGCTCGCTGTCATGGAAGCGCAGGCCGGGCCGCAGCGTGATGATGTAGCGCCGCCCTTCGTCCTCCACCACATGGCCCTCGGCCATCTGCGGATGTGCGCGGTTGGCCTCGTCCAGCCCGTAGAGCGTGTCATAGACCATGTAGCCGTGGTGGCGCGTGACATTCGCCGTGGTCCAGACCGGATCGAGGCTGGTGAGGTTCGCCTGCGGCACGAATTTCAGCAGCCTTGCCCGCCCCGTCTGCGCGGCCGCGGGGAGCGGTGCCGCCAGGGCCAGGGGCGCCGCGAGAGAGGAAGCGAGGAGATCGCGCCGCTTCATGTCCGATGCTCCACCGCGCGGACGAAGCCCGCGACCAGCCCGTTGAACAGCCGCGGTTGCTCGCGATAGGCGAAGTAGCCGGCGCGGTTGAGCAGATGCATCTGCGTCGCCGTCTGCCGCGCCGCGATCAGCTCCAGCACCGATCGGGCATGGGCGATGCCGGAGGCCGGATCATGCGTGCCCCACACCACCATGGCCGGCACGGGGAAGCCCTCGTCGCGCCAGCGCGCGAAATTGTCGCCCTTCGCCTTCGTGATGGAGGTGGACAGGCGCGCCATCGCGTCGCCCTGCACTGGCTTGGCACCTGGCGCGCCGGCGGATACGGCATCCTCCAGCAGTGCCGGCGTCGCATGGTGCGGCGTGTAGGAAAGGCGGTCGAGCACCCAGCGCTGGCCCTGTGCCGAAAGCCGGGGCTCCAGCGGGCTGGCGAGGAAAAGCGGGTTCAGCCCGTCGCCGGAAGGCGCGACGGTGGGGCTGGACACGATGGTGCAGGATGCGATGCGCGCCGGGTCGCGGAAGGCCAGGCGCACGGCCAGCATCGCGCCCTCGTCATGTCCTACCAGATGCGCGCGGCCGATCCCCAGCGCATCGAGGAAGGCGGCGAAGTGGTCCAGCGCCGCGTCCAGCGTCGGCTCCGCCGTGCCGATGCCGGTGCCGCCCTGGCCGAGCGTATCCAGCGCGATCACGCGGTTCGTCCCGGCCAGCGCCGGGAGGGCGGTGTCCCACAGGGTG
This sequence comes from Roseomonas sp., assembly GCA_036563555.1. Lineage (GTDB taxonomy): Bacteria > Pseudomonadota > Alphaproteobacteria > Acetobacterales > Acetobacteraceae > Roseomonas. The sequence continues at coordinate 2,289 of DATCMG010000406.1, forward strand.
AGGGTCGGGGCGAACAGCCCGCCCAGCGTGCCGGTGCCGAACAGCCCGGGCGGGATCAGCAGAATGGCCGGGGCATCCGCCGGGCCGGCCTCGGCATAGCGGGTCTCCACCCCCGCGACCTTGATCCGCTTCGCCTCCATCACGCGATCCCCCGGATGAAGGCGGCCACCGCCTCGTTGAAGCGCGCCGGATGCTCCCGGTAGGGGAAGTGCCCGCTTTCGTTGAAGACGTGCAGCACCGTCTCGCGTTCCCGCGCCGCGATCAGGTCGAACAGCGCGAGGCCGCGGTCGAGCTTCGCGGTGCCGTCGTTCAGGGTCCAGACGAGCTGCGTCGGCCGCTGCATCCCCATCTCGCCGAGCCGCGAGAGCAGGTCGCGCTTGCGCAGCGCCATCATGGGCAGGAAGACGCGGGTCTTCAGCCGCTCCTCCTCCATCTTGCGGCAGGATTCCCGCCATTTTGGCAGGTTCATCACCTCGAAGCCGGCATCGAGCCAGTCATCCGTCACATGCGCGGTGGAGTAGGAGTAATGCTCCATGATCCAGCGCAGGCTTTCGCGCGTGAAGGAGGGGAAGGGCGGCTTGGCCAGAACCACCTCGTTCAGCCCCACGCCGGGCGCGAGGGTGGATGAGTTGACAATGGTGACGGAGCGCACCCGCGCCGGCGCGTCCAGCGTCATCTGCGTGACCAGGAAGCCGCCGCGCGAATGGCCGACCAGATGGACGTCGCGCAGGTCCATGACATCCATGAAGCGGGTCAGGTGCCGCGCCACCGCGTCCATCGTGTAGTCGTCGCCCACGGGATTGTCCGTATGGCCCTGGCCGAGCTTGTCCGGCGCCACCACGCGGAAGCGATCGGAGAGCCCCGCGATCACCGGCGCCCAGGTGGCGGCCGAGGAGGCGGAATCGGGCGAGCCGAAATTCCCGCCAAAGACGAGCAGCACAGTCGGGCCGCTGCCCCGGTCGAAATAGCGGGTGCGGATGCCATCGACATCGACCCAGCGGGCCTCCGGCATGGTCATGCTGGCCTGATCTCCCCCGATTTTCCTCCGATGCTGCGGAGCGGGTGGGCCCCCTGTCAATCGAGGCGCCCGGCACGCCGCTTGCGCTGCCACCCATCATCCAGACGACGGGAGCGCGCCATGAACCACATCGTCCCGAACACGGCTTCCCCGGAGGGGTGGGGCATGTTCGCCGGCCGCGTCTATGGCGGCACCCGCCCCGCACCCGATGGCGGCCCGCCCCTTTCCGGGGATGAGGCGGTGCCGATGCCGCTGGAACTCTCCTTCGACGAGCTGCTGGAATCGCTCAACCCCCTGCAGCACATGCCGGGGGCCGGCATGATCTACCGGGAGGCGACCGGGAGGGCCGCCCCGATCGCGGCCCGCATCCTGGTCGGCACGGCAATCAGCGGTCCCGTGGGATTTCTTGGCGGCGTCGCCTCGGCCATGCTGGAGGTGACGGGCTTCTTCGGCTCGCTGCGCGCCGTCGCGGAGGGACGGGACCAGCCCACCGCCTTCATGGCCTGGGGGCAGGCACCGGATCCGGAGACGATCGCGCGCGGCCGTCTCGCCTATCAGGAGCAGATGCGGGGGAACATGGCCTGACGGGGCTTGCCCAAGCCCTCGCCCTGTCGGCAGGAAGGATGCATGACAACCGCCCGTCTCGAAGGCCAGCAACTGACCCTGATGTGCGACCGCTGGCGCTGCGCCATCGGCCGCGGCGGCATCAGCGACCAGAAGCGGGAGGGGGATGGCGCCACGCCGCGGGCCTTTCTGCCGCTGCGCCGCGTGCTCTACCGCGCCGACCGCGGCCGGGCGCCGCATTGCGCCGTGCCGGTCGAGCCGATCGGCCCCGCGGATGGTTGGTGCGACGACCCCTCGGACGCCGCCTATAACCGCCCTGTCACCCTGCCCTATCCCGGGCGGCATGAGGTTCTGTGGCGCGACGATTCCCTCTACGACATCATCGGCGTGCTTGGCTGGAACGATGATCCGGTGGTGAGCGGCCGGGGCAGCGCGATCTTCCTGCATGTCGCGCGCCCGGATTATGCGCCGACCGAGGGTTGCGTGGCACTGGCCCCCCTCGATCTGCGGGCGGCGCTGGCCGCCGGGCTGACGGCAATCGAGGTTCTCTGATCCTACGCTTCACGATTTGGTGATGCGCCGCGCCGGGGCCGCGCCTATCCTCGGGCGCAATGCGCCGGCTCCCACTCCTTCTTCCCTTCCTCCTCCTCGGCTGCGAGGCGCCCGACATGGCGGAGATGGGCCGTTCCGCCGAGAATGTCCTTCGCGCCGGCGTCTTCCTGCCGCCGCGCCAGGACGGCCTCTCCCCCCGCCGCCACGAGGCGCCCGCAGGCGCCCTGGAGGAAGTGGAGGTGGCCGTGACGGATGGCCCCACCCTGCTCGTCACCTATGGCAGCCAGCGCAAGGTGATGACGATGATCCAGGGCAATGGGGAGCAGCGCATGTGGCGTGCCGCTGACGGCACGGTGCTGGCGACCGACGGCGCCCGGGTGGTGGCGACGGCCGGTACCGTCACGAACCTGGCCGCCACGCGCTTCGACAGCCCGGATCCGCTGGACGACGTCACCGCCCTGGCCGAGCGGCCCGCAACGGCGCGCCGGGTCGTGGACCTCGTCCCGGCCGCGCGCGACCCGGCCCGCATGCGCTTCGGCGTGGCGCTGGAATGCCGGAT
>DATCMG010000409.1:0-10142 GCA_036563555.1 Roseomonas sp.
AGCAGCGCGAGCAGGGCGAGGTTGTGGTCGTTGCCCATAACCGCATCTGTCAGGAGCTTGCCCATGCCGGGCCGGGCGAAGACGGTTTCGGTGATGAGCGCACCGGAGACGAGTGCCCCCGCATCCAGCGCCAGGATGGAGAGCAGCGGCACGGCGGCATTGGGCAGGGCGTGGCGGAATGCGATCCTGGCTTCCGGTGCGCCGCGCGCCCGGGCGGCGGTGATCCAGGGGGCAAGGAGCACTTCGGCCATGGCGGCGGCAGTGTGCCGCGCATAGGCGGCGAGATGCGCGATCGCGAGGGTGACGACCGGCAGGACCAGGAAGCGTGCCGCTTCCGCGGCGCCGCCGGCATCCGGCGCGCCGCCGGCGGGAAGCCAGCCGAGGGTGACGGCGAAGATGATGATCAGGAGGATGCCGAGCCAGAAGGCCGGCAACGCCTGGGAGATGAGGGCCGCCACATCCACCGCGCTGCGCCAGCGCGGGCGGAGGGCGGCGAGCATGCCGGCGGCAATGCCAAGTGTCGCGGCCATGGCGAGGGCGGCGCCGAGCAGGACGAGGCTGCCGCGCAAGGCGGGCCAGAGCACCTCCGCGGCCGGGCGCGCGAAAAGGCGGGAATAGCCGAACTCGCCACGCAGCACCCCCGTGGCCCAGGCCCACCAGCGGGCGAGCAGCGGCTGGTCCAGCCCGTGCAGGGCGCGCATCCGCTCCACATCCGCGGGGCCGAGGCGCGGATCGGCCATCATGGCGAGGGAGATCGGATCCCCCGGCATGGCACCGATGGCGAGGTAGGCGGCGAGCGAGAGGATCGCGAGGGTCGCCACGATCTGCGGCAGGCGCCAGGCGATGATCCGCAGCACCTCAGCGCACCCGCCAATCCGTCACCCACAGGGAGGAAGGCGACATGTTGCCGGTGGGGCGCACGCCATCGAGCCATTGCGGCCAGACATGCGGTTCCGCGCGATGCCAGAGGGGGATGGCGGGCAGGTCGCGATGCGTCATGGCCTGGAGGCGCGACCACATGGGGCGGCGCTTCTCCGCATCCAGCTCCTGCGGCAGGGCTTCGAGCAGGGCGTCCATCTCGGGATCGGCATAGCCGGGATAGTTCTGGCCGGACCAGTTGCGGGCGGCGGTCGGGATTTCATCGGAATGCAGCGTGCTGCGGGGCACGTTCTCCGGGCTGCTGATCCAGGCGAAGAGCACGGCGCCCTGGAAGCGGCGCTGGGAGAGGGTTTCGCCGAACAGGACGCGCGGCGGCTGGTTCGCGATGCGCGCCTCGATGCCGGCGGCGCGCCACTGGCCCTGGATGACCTGCAGCACGGTCTCGCGGGAGCGGTTGCCGGCGGTGGTCTGCAGATCGATCGCCAGGCGGGCGCCATCGGCATTGCGGCGGATGCCGTCCGGGCCGGGACGCCAGCCCGCTTCCTCCAGCAGCGCCGCCGCGCGGGCAGGGTCATGGGGCCAGGGGGCGATGGCCTTGTCGATCATCGGATCATCGGGATGGATCGAGGTGGCGGCGACGGGCTGGCGGCCGTCAAACAGGCTCTGCACGATGCGCGGGCGATCAATGGCGAGCATCAGCGCCTGGCGGACGCGGACATCGGAGAGGACCGGGTTGTCGAGCCGGAGGTCCAGATGTTCCCAGACCAGCCCGGGGCGGTATTCAAAGCGGAAGCGGTTCCGGGTGCGGCGCTCAAGCGCGATGGCCTGATCGAGGGACAGGCCCAGCTCCCCCGCGATCATGTCCAATTGTCCCGCAAGAAGCTGGGCCTCAAGCGCCGCCGAGTTCTCCACGACACGGATGTTGATGCGCCGAAAGGCCGGGGCGGGGCCGGCCCAGGTCTCGTTGCGCTCCAGCGTGACGCCGGCGCCGGGCTGCACCGCGGTGATGCGGTAGGGACCGTTCCAAAGGCCCGGATTGGTCGTGTCCGTATCGTAGGCGGTGCGGGAGCGGTAGTTGCGGCGGTCGGCCTCCCAGATCGCGCGGTCGATATGGGCGGGAAGGGGCTCGAAACTTCCCGCCGATCCCGCGTCGAAGCTCACCTTGTCGAAGCGCAAAGTGACGCTGCGCGGGCCGTCCGAGAGGAACTCATAGGCGCTGCGGTAGAACTCGGCCCCGCCGAACCCCGTTTCGAAGGCGCGACCCGCCTCCCAGGCGAAGCGGAGATCCTCGGCGGTGACGGGGCGGCCGTCGCCCCAGCGGAGGTCATCCCGAAGGCGCCAGGTGACACGCATGCCGGGCTTGCCGTCCGGCGTGGTTTCCAGCGCGACCTGGCCGTTCCCGAGTGTCGGGAAGTTGTCGCAACCCAGACACAGGGGGCGCCAGTCCGGGCCGTGGCCGGTGAGGGGGCGGCGCGCGAAGCCCAGGATGTAGGACTTCGCCAGCATGCTCTCGATATTCGGGTGGAAGGTGCCCGTGGCCTGGGAGAGGCCGATGGTGAGGGTATCGCGCGTCTGGGCGGCCGCGGGAACGGCGAGAAGGGTGAGGGCCAGGGCGGCCGCGCGTAAGGGCTTCGCATCGCTCATCGCCCCGATCATGCGGGGCTTCGCGGGCGGCCGGTAGCCCCGGCCGCCCGCCACGCCGTCAATCCCCGATCACGAAATCCACGAGCAGCTTCAGGTTCAGCACCACGATCAGCGCCGCCGAGGCCCAGCCGAGCGCGATCTGCCAGGCCGGCGCCACCAGCGTCCCCAGCCGCTTCCGGTCGCCCGCGAAAAGCATCAGCGGGATCACCGCGAAGGGAAGCTGAAGTGACAGCACGACCTGGGAGAGGACGAGCATCTGGGCCGTGCCGCTCTCGCCATACACTGCCGTCACGATCACGGCGGGCACGATGGCGACCAGCCGCGTCAGAAGCCGACGCACCACGGGGGGAAGGCGGATGCGAAGGAAGCCCTCCATCACCACCTGCCCCGCCAGCGTTGCAGTGACGGTGGAGTTGAGGCCGCAAGCCAGCAGCGCGATGGCGAAGAGAAACGGCGCCGCTGTACCCAGCAGAGGTGCCAGAAGCTCATGCGCATCCTGGATCTCCGCAACCTCCGTCCGCCCATTCGCGTGGAAGGCGGCGGCGGCGAGGATAAGGATGGAGGAATTGATCAGCAGCGCGAGGCCGAGCGCCACCGTGCTGTCGATGGTAGCGAAGCGGATCGCCTCCTTCTTCCCTTCCTCGTCCCGCCGGATGTCGCGGGACTGGATGACGGCGGTGTGCAGGTAGAGGTTGTGCGGCATCACCGTGGCACCGAGGATGCCGAGCGCGATGTAGAGCTGCGTCTGGTTCGTCACCACCGAGGCGGAGGGCAGGTAGCCGCGCAGGACCTCGCCCCAGTTCGGATCGGCCAGGATGAGCTGCGCGATGAAGCATCCGGCGATGAGGGCGATCATCCCCATGATGAAGGCCTCCAGCCAGCGCATGCCCTTGTTCTGCAGCCACAGGATGAGGAAGGCATCGAGCGCCGTCAGCAACACGCCCATCAGCAGCGGGATTCCGAACAGGAGCTGCAGCGCGATGGCGGTGCCGATCAGTTCCGCCAGGTCGGTCGCGCAGATGGCGATCTCGGCCAGGAACCAGAGAGGAAAGCCGACCCAGCGCGGGAAGCGGTCCCGGCAAAGCTGGGCAAGGTCGCGCCCCGTGGCGAGGCCGATCCGCGCGCAGAGTGCCTGCAGCAGGATCGCCATCAGCGAGGAGAGCAGGGCGACCGTCAGCAGCGTGTAGCCGAAGGCCGATCCACCCGCGAGCGCGGTGGCCCAGTTGCCGGGATCCATGTAGCCGACGGCCACGAGGTAGCCCGGGCCGATGAAGGCCATCATGCGCCGCAGCCATCCGCCGGCATTCGGCACCGCGACGCTGCGGTTCACCTCCGGCAGGCTGAGCGTTTCAGTTTCAGGACCAGCCAGACCCGTATCCCTTGGCATCGTCATCCTTTCCGAAGCCGACACAGTGGACGGCTGAACAGCTGTTCATATCGTGATGTGTCGACGTATTTCTGTGTTTTTTCAATGAGTTGTCTGGTCCTAGCCGAGACGCTCCTGAGCTGCAAGCGGCGGAATGGCGCTGCGCGCATCGCAGGATCGTGCGATGTTCCCCGCGCAACAGCCCACCGGCAGGCCCAGAGCTTCCGCCCTGCCACGAATAGGAACGCCCATGTTCAAGCTTGTGCTGACGATCGCCGCCTCCGTCGCCGCGCTGCCTGCCCTGGCGCAGAACGCCCCCGCCAACCTGCGGCCGACGCGGGACGTGGCGGTCACCTACCGGATGGAGGGACCGGCCGTGCCGCAGCCGCAGGAAGTCCGCATGGCCTGGGATGTCGCCAAGAAGATGCAGCGCATCGACCCGCCGGGCGGCCAGGGCTGGATGCTGCTGGACCTTGGCGCCGGCTCGGCGGTGATGGTCATGGAGGCGCAGCGCATGGTCATGACCCTGCCGGCCCAGACCGCGGTCACGATGACCCAGGGCGTGCCGCCGGGCACGACTTTCACCCGGAAGGGCACGGACCAGGTGGCCGGGGTTTCCTGCAACCTGTGGGACACGGTGATGCCGCAGGGCCAGAGCTCGATCTGCCTGACCGAGGATGGGGTGCTGCTGCGCGCCGTCGCGGAGAACCAGGCCCAGGGGACTTCGCGCATGGAGGCCACGGAGGTCCACTATGGCGAGCAGGACGCCGCGCGGTTCCAGGTGCCGGAGGGGTATCGGAGGATGACGGTGCCGAACCCGGCACCCGCCGGGGGCACGCCGGCGCGCTGAGCATGCGGCCGGGCGGGCATGGTCCCGCCCGGCGGCCGGATTACCCGGCGGTGATGCCCTTGGAGATCGCCTCCTCCGCGCTGCCGATACCGCCGCGGGCCTTGGACCAGCTCATCGGATCCTCGAGGAAGCGGCGCACCTCGCGCAGGGCCTCCTCGCTGAAATAGGGGCGTTCGCGGCAGACCTCGAGCACGTCCCACCAGGTGCAGAGATGCAGCAGGTTGAGGTTCATCGCCTTCATCGTGTCGAAGGCGCCGGGGAAGACGCCGTAGAAGAACACCACGAAGGTGTCGTTGCAGACGGCGCCGGCATCACGGAGGACCTGGGCGAAGCGGATCTTGCTGCCGCCATCCGTGGTCAGGTCCTCCACCAGCAGGGTGCGCTTGCCCTCGGGCACGTCGCCTTCGATCTGGGAGTTGCGGCCGAAGCCCTTCGGCTTCTTCCGGACATAGGCCATCGGCGCCATCATCCGGTCCGCGATCCAGGCGGCGAAGGGGATGCCCGCTGTCTCGCCGCCCACCACGGCCTCGATCGTCTCGTAGCCGATGTGGCGGCCGATCTTATCGGCGGCCAGGTCGCAGATCGTCTTGCGGGCGCGGGGGAAGTAGATGATCCGGCGGCAATCGATGTAGACCGGGCTCTTCCAGCCGGAGGTGAAGGTGTAGGGCTCCTCCGGCCGGAAATTGACCGCCTTGATCTCGAGGAGGATGCGGGCCGTGGTGAGCGCCGCGTCGCGGTCCCACTCGGAGGCGTGCTGGAGGGCCATGATTTCTTCCTCGATCTCGTCCGGTCGCGGCGCGGAATGGCCGTTCCCTAGCCGCCCGGCGCGGCGCCGTCCATGTGCCGTGTCAGGCCGGGCGGCGCGGTGCGGCCCTGCGCCGCGCGCGGGGCGTGGATCATCGTGCCCGAGGCGCGGTTGAGCGCGTCCGAGGCCGTCTGGGTGCTGGCCGACCCGCGCGCGGGAACGGCCGCACAGGCGCTGGGCATCGCCGAGCGCCTGGGCGTTCCCTTCCGCAGCATCGATCTGGAATGGGGCCCGCTCGCGGCCTTGCCCTGGCCCTGGCCGAGCCTGGCCGGGCTGGCCCCGGCGGCACGGGCGGCGATTGCGCCGCCCTGGCCGCGCCTCGTGGTCTCGGCCGGGCGGCGGGCGGCACCCGTGTCGCGCTGGCTGCGGCGCCGGGGGGCGCGGACCGTGCATTGCATGCGGCCCGGAGCGGGAGCGGCGGATTTCGACCTTCTGGTGATCGGCCGGCATGACGACCCGGCGCCGGCGCCCAATGTGCTGCCGATCCTGGGCGCGACACACCGGATCTCCCCCGCCGCGCTGGAGGCGGCACGTGCCGCCTGGCCGGCGCTGGAGGCCCTGCCGCGCCCGCGCGTGGCCATGCTGCTGGGCGGCGCCGTGCGGGGCGAGGGGATGGACCCGGCCGAGGCCCTGGAGATCGCGGAGCGGGTCCTGCCACATGCGGGAACCGTGTTGGCGACCACCAGCCGCCGCACCGGTGAGGCGGCGGGGGCGGCGCTGGCGGCTCGGCTGGCCGGCATGCCCGGGATGCTGCACCGCTGGGGCGCATCGGGACCAAACCCCTATGCGGGCTTCCTGGCGGTCGCCGATGCGGTGGTGGTGACGGGGGACTCCGTCTCGATGTTGTCCGAGGCGCTGGCGACGGCCGCGCCGGTCTTCGTTGCGGGCGCCCCGCCGGACGCGCCGCGCCACTGGGCGCTGCATGCCGCGCTTTTCGCAGCTGGGCGGGCCGTGCCGCTTGATGCCTTTCCGGAGGCGCCGCCCCGCGCGCCGCTGGATGAGAGTGGGCGCGTGGCGGCGATCATTCGGGCGCGCTTCTTGGACGGCTAACTCATTTTGCGCTGCACCGGCACGATGTGAGGAGGGTAGCGGCAACGGTCTTCATGCGGTGTACTTCAGGCAAGGGGCGGCATGCCGGCCCGTGCCATGGTGCGGCCGGCCCGGCGGAAGCGGCCTTGCCGGGGAGGTGAGATTAATCTCATTCCGCGAGCAGAAACAAACTTGCGCACACATCCGTGATTCGTGATACAAATAGTATCGAAAGTTCGACGGAGGGCGCGGCCTTGCGGAGTGAGGTCCGCAGCATAGAACCAGTCCAGTCACACGGCTTCATGGCCGAGGGGCTGGGCTTCCTGCGCGGCGCCGGGCAGGCGGGCGGCCTGATCCGGGAACTCGATTACACGAACTGCCCGCTCGGCCCACCCGAATCATGGCCTTCAGCACTTTGTGGCGTGCTCGGCATCGCGCTGCCCTCCCGTGCCCAGATCGCGATCTTCTGGGGCGAGGACTACGTCACCTTCTACAACGACGCCTATGCCACCGTGATCGGCGCCAAGCACCCCCGCGCCATGGGCCGGCCGGCCCGCGAGAGCCTGGGGGAGGCCTGGGGCGTGCTGCGCCCCTTGCTGGATGGCGTGCGCCGCACCGGGAAGACGCTGGGAGCCAAGGACCTCCGCCTCCTGATCAACCGCCACGGCTATCTTGAAGAGGTCTTCTGCGAACTCTCCTACTCCGCGGTGTATGAGGACGATGCCGTCGCCGGCATCATGTGCATCTCGACCGAGACGACGGGGCGCGTGCTGGCCGATCGCCGGCTTCGGGCGCTGCGCGCGATCGGGCTCGGCCTTGCCTCCGCCGGGAGCGCCGACGAGGCCTGCACCGCGGTGCTGGATGCCATGACCGCCGAGAACCCGCACGACCTGCCCTGGAGCCGGATCCTGCTCGGCAGGGAGGGCTGGCTTTCCACCGTGGCATCCCACGGGGCCGATGACGGACCGAAGGGCGAGGCCCTGGACGAGGTTCTGGAGGCGGTATGGCGGGACGCGACCCCGCGCGAGATCCCTGGCGGCCTCGCGCTGCCCGTGATGGCGGGCGGCACCGTGGCAGGGGTCTTCCTGGCCGGGCTGAACCCGAACCAGCCCATGGCGGGCGACTACGGCAGCTATCTCGGCCTCGCGGCCGGGCAGATCTCGCAGGCGATCACCCGGTTTCACCGGCAGGAAGAGGAGTGCCGCGCCGCCAGCCTGCTGCGCGAGAGCGAAACGCGCTTCCGCAATATGGCGGACCACGCCCCCGTCATGGTCTGGGTGACGGATCGGGAGGCGAATTGCACCTATTTGAGTGACCGCTGGTATGCCTTCACCGGCCAGACGTCCGGGACGGGGCTCGGCCTGGGCTGGCTCGGCGCGATCCATCCCGAGGACCGGCCAGGCGCTGCGGAGGCTTTCGCGCGGGCCACCGAGGCCGAATCGGCCTTCAGGGTCGAGTACCGGTTACGCGCCGCCGACGGAAGCTACAACTGGGTGATCGCCGCCGCCGCCCCGCGCCGGGACGGGGAAGGGCGCTTCGCCGGCTTCACCGGATCGGTGCTGGACATCAGTGACCGCCGCCGGGCGGAGGAGGCGCGCGACCTGCTGGCGCGGGAGCTGTCGCACCGGATCAAGAACATCTTCATGGTGACGGGCGGGCTGGCCGCGCTGACGGCGCGCGGTGACAAGGCGGCGGAAGCCTTCGCGGCGCGGCTGCAGGCCCGGCTGCGCGCGCTCTCCCTCGCGCATGACCTGGTGCGGCCCGAGACGCCCGAAGCCGGTGGTGCGGCACCGATGCCGGCGCGGGGGCTGACGGTGCATGGCCTGTTGCGCGCCCTGTTGACCCCCTATGCCGATTCGGGCGGGGGGCGCGTCGTGATGGAGGGGGAGGACCGCCCCGTGGGCTATGCCGCCGCCAACGCCCTGGCTCTGGTGCTGCACGAGCAGGCGACGAACGCGGTGAAGTACGGCGCCCTGTCGAGCCCGGTGGGGCGGCTACGGGTCACGACCTGGGTTGAGGACGAGGTGATCCACCTGGAATGGCGCGAGGCGGGCGGCCCGCGCGTGCCGGGGCCGCCCGTCCGCCGGGGCTTCGGCACCGTGCTGGCGGCGCGGAGCCTGACCGGGCAGGTCCATGGGCAGATCGAGCATGACTGGCGCCCGGAAGGGTTGGTGGTGCGGTTGGCCCTCCCCCTGGCGGGGTTGATGCGTTAGGCCACCCGCGCCCGGCATCCGGGGTCTTGCCCTGGACGGGCTTCGGGAGCACCACCGGGGCCGGAATGCGGGAGGGAACCCCATGGCGCGCACCCACCGGATCGCGGTGATCCCAGGCGACGGGATCGGCAAGGAAACGACGCCCGAGGGGCTGCGCGTGCTCGATGCCGCCGCGCGCCGTTTCGGCTTCGAGCTGTTGCTGACGCATTACGACTGGTCCTGCGAAACCTATGCGCAGACCGGCAAGATGATGCCGGATGACGGGCTGGAGCAGCTACGCCGGCATGACAGCGTGTTCCTGGGCGCGGTGGGCTGGCCGGGCGTGCCGGACAATGTCTCCCTCTGGGGGCTGCTGATCCCGATGCGGCGGGATTTCGACCAGTACATTTCACTGCGCCCCTGCCGGCTGATGCCGGGCGTGCGCAGCCCGCTCGCGGATCGCGCGCCGGCGGATATCGACTTTGTCGTGGTGCGCGAGAACACGGAGGGCGAGTACTCATCTTCCGGAGGGCGGATGTTCCGCGGCACGGAGCGGGAATTCGTGACGCAGGAAAGCGTCTTCACGCGCCAGGGCTGCGACCGCGTGATGAAATACGCCTTCGAGCTGGCGATGAAGCGGCCGCGGAAAAAGCTGACCTCCGCGACCAAGTCGAACGGCATCACCTTCACCATGCCCTTCTGGGACGAGCGCTTCGCCGAGATGGCGAAGAGCTACCCCGGGGTGACGACGGACCAGTTCCATATCGACATCCTCTGCGCGCATTTCGTGCAGCACCCGGACTGGTTCGACGTGGTGGTGGCCTCGAACCTCTTCGGCGACATCCTGAGCGACCTCGGCCCGGCCGTGGCGGGCTCGATCGGAATCGCGCCCTCGGCCAACATCAATCCGGAGCGCAAGCATCCTTCGATGTTCGAGCCGGTGCATGGCAGCGCGCCGGACATCGCGGGCAAGGGGATCGCGAACCCGATCGCGCAGATCTGGTCCGGTGCGCTGATGCTGGAACATCTTGGCGAGAGGGAAGCGGCCGCCGCCATCACGGATGCCATCGAGTCGCTTCTGGCCGAGGGCGGGCCGCGCACGCGCGACCTGGGCGGCAATGCCGGCACGGTGGAGGTCGGGAAGGCGTTGGCCGAGGTGGTGGCGCGGGGATAATCCCTGTGCTGCAGCGCCGCGGCATCCGCTGCGGCGCATAACTGGACACTTGAACGGATGTTCAGGTGTCGGTATAAATCGGTTGGATGTTGCGATTTATTCTCAACAACATCGCAACACGGGATATGGGGTTCGATCGTATGGGGCAGGACTACAGCTACATCGCCCGCAATTGCGAGCGTGCCGTGGTGACCGCTTATCGC
>DATCMG010000418.1:0-3474 GCA_036563555.1 Roseomonas sp.
GCGCCCTATGAGGATCGCGACAAGTGGGCCGTGGAATCCGGCCGCGCGGTGATGGAGCTGCTGCGGAAGAACATACGCCCGCGCGACATCGTCACGCGCGAGAGCCTCTACAACGCCGCGCTGATCGTGGGCGCCACGGGCGGCTCCACCAATGCCGCCCTGCACCTGCCCGCCATGGCCCATGAGGCCGGGATCAAGTTCACTTTGCATGACGTCGCCGAGATCATGCGCAAGGCGCCCTATATCGGCGACCTGAAGCCCGGCGGCCGCTACGTAGCCTTCGATGTCTACAAGATCGGCGGCATCCCGGTGATCGTGAAGGCGCTGCTCGATGCCGGGCTGCTGCATGGCGACACCCTGACGGTCACGGGCAAGTCGCTCGCCGAGAACCACCGCGAGGTGATCTTCCCGAAGGATCAGGACGTCATCCGCCCGGTGTCCAACCCGATTTCCGAGACGGGCGGCGTGGTCGGGCTGAAGGGCAACCTCGCCCCGGAGGGCGCCATCGTGAAGATCGCGGGCATGAAGGAGCTGCGCTTCGAGGGCACCGCGCTTTGCTTCGACTGCGAGGAGGACGCCTTCGCCGCCGTGGAGGCCCGCGCCTACAAGAAGGGCGACGTGATCATCATCCGCTACGAGGGTCCGAAGGGCGGGCCGGGCATGCGGGAGATGCTCTCCACCACCGCAGCCCTCTACGGTCAGGGCGCCGGCGGGGATGTGGCGCTGATCACCGATGGCCGCTTCTCCGGCGCCACGCGCGGCTTCTGCATCGGCCATGTCGGGCCCGAGGCGGCGGTCGGCGGCCCCATCGCGCTGCTGAAGGACGGCGACCGCATCGTCATCGACGCCGAGAAGGGCACGATCGACGTGGACCTGCCCGAGGAGGAGCTGGCCGCCCGCCGCGCCGCCTGGAAGCCGCGCGGCACCGACTACAACTCGGGCGCGCTGTGGAAATACGCGCAGCTCGTCGGCCCGGCCCATCTCGGTGCCGTCACCCATCCGGGTGGCGCGGCCGAGACGCATGTCTACGCCGACATCTGAGGGGAACGGGGCAGCCATGATCCGCGCAAGGGATGCGGCGCGGATCGGCGCCATGCCAGTCTGCCCGGCATGAGCGCCCTGGCCCCCCTCGCGCTGACCATGGGAGACCCCGCCGGGATCGGCGGGGAACTCACCCTGGCCGCCTGGGCCCGGCTGCGTGGTGAAGGCCCGGCCTTCGTCGCGCTGGACGACCCGGCGCGGCTTTCGGCCCTGGCCTCGCATCTCGGCTGGGACGTGCCTCTGGCCGAGGTCGCGGGGCCCGAGGAGGCAGCCGCGATCTTTGCGCATCGCCTGCCGGTGATGACCATCCGCTGCCCGGTGCCGGTCGTCCCGGGCCAGCCGGACCCGGCCAATGCGCCGGCCGTGCTCGGTTCCATTGAGCGGGCTATCGCGCTCGCCCAGGCGGGGCGGGCAGGGGGCGTGGTCACCAACCCGATCAGCAAGGCGACGCTTTACCGCACGGGCTTTCCCTTCCCCGGCCATACCGAGTTCCTGGGCGCGCTGACCGGTACGGCGGAACCGCCGGTCATGCTGTTGGCTTCGCCCATGCTCCGAGTGGTGCCAGTCACCATCCATGTGTCGCTGCGCCGCGCGCTCGACACGCTCTCCACCGCGGAGATCATCCGCACCGGGCTGGCGCTCGCGCGCGGGCTGCGGGAAGGCTTCGGCATCGCCGCCCCGCGCATCGCCGTCGCCGGGCTGAACCCCCATGCGGGTGAAGAGGGCGCGATGGGCGACGAGGAGGGGCGTCTCGTGGTGCCGGCCATTGAGGCACTTCAGGCGGAGGGCGTGGACGCCTTCGGGCCCCTGCCACCCGACACCATGTTCACCGCCCGCGCCCGCCAGACCTATGACGCCGCCCTCTGCCTCTATCACGATCAGGCGTTGATCCCGATCAAGACGCTGGACATGGATGGCGGGGTGAATGTGACGCTCGGCCTGCCCATCATCCGGACATCGCCCGACCACGGCACCGCCTTCGGCATCGCGGGCCAGGGTATTGCCGATCCGGGCAGCCTTGTCGCCGCCCTGCGCCTCGCGGCCGAAATGGCCGCCCGCCGCTCATCGAAGGCCGTCGCATGACCCCTATCAGTCCCCTTCCGATCAGATTGGGTGTGAATGTCGATCACGTCGCCACCCTGCGAAACGCGCGCGGCGGCACGCATCCCGATCCGCTGGCCGCCGCGAAGCTTGCCTTGGCCAGTGGCGCCGACAGCATCACCATCCATCTGCGCGAGGATCGCCGCCATATCCGCGACGCGGATTGCCGTGCGATGCGCGAGGCGCTGGCAGCCCCCATCAACCTGGAAATGGCCGCGACCGCCGAGATGCAGGCCATCGCGACCGCGCTGCGCCCGCATGCCTGCTGCCTCGTCCCCGAGCGCCGGGCGGAACTGACCACCGAGGGCGGGCTGGACGCGGCGGGGCAGGAATCCGCCCTGGCGCCCGTTGTCGCCGCGCTGAACGCCGCCGGGATCCGTGTCTCGCTGTTTCTCGACCCCGACTCCCGGCAGGTCGAGGCCGCCGCCCGCCTCGGTGCGGGTGCGGTGGAACTCCACACCGGCACATTCTGCGAGGCCGCGCCCGGCCCGGCGCGCGACCGCGAACTGGCCCGGCTGAAGGAGGCCGCGCGCCTCGTCGCGGGCCTCGGCATGGAGTGCCATGCCGGGCACGGGCTGGATTACGACACCGCGCCGCTCCTGGCCGCGATTCCGGAGGTTGTGGAGCTGAATATCGGCCACTTCCTCATGGGCCAGGCATTGTTCGAGGGGCTTCCCGCCGCCGTCGCCCGGATGCGGCGCGTGATGGAGGAGGCACGCGGGCCATGACCGACCTCGCCGCTGCCATCGCTGCCACCGGCTATGTCGCCCTGCCAGGGGCGGAGGCCCGCTCCACCTTCGATCCCGCAGGCGCCGCCCTGACCGGGGCCGGATGGAGGGTCTTCGCGACAAGCTGGGAAGATCTGCGTCCGGACGGCTTCATGGCCGATGGGGGCCGTTACCGGCTGCGCCGCCACGCCAACTACACCGCGTCGCCGGACCTCCCACTCACGCGCGGGCCGCATGCGCCGCATTTCCAGGCCGTGCAGCACAATGTGCTGAATGGCGGCATCGATCGCTGGTTCGAGCCGGTCTCGCCGGAAGTGGGGGAGGGACCTGCCCTGGCCGCGCTCCTCGCCGGCGCGCGTGCCGTCTTCGACCGGCTGTCGCCCGGCGCGTCCTGGCATGTGGAAGTCCACCAGTTCCGCATCGAGGCCCGTCCGGACGAGGCCGGGAAGCCCACGCCGGAGGGAATGCATGCCGATGGCGTGGATTACGTAATGGTCATGATGATCGGCCGCGAGAATGTGGAGGGCGGCGTCACCGGCATCCAGATCGACGGGCGGGAGGAAGCGAGCTTCACCCTTTCCACCCCCTGCGATGCGGTGCTGCT
>DATCMG010000421.1:0-17958 GCA_036563555.1 Roseomonas sp.
GACGCATAGCCCTTGAGACTCTGAAGCCCCTGGCGGCGGACGGGTCGGCCTTCGTGGTTACGCCAGCCTCCATGCTGACCATCTATCCACACCTCTACACCCGAAGCCTACGCTACGATCCGCTGAAGGATTTCACTCCGGTCTCGCCGGTTTGCATCTTTCCATTCGGCCTTGCCGTCGCGGCGCGCCACCCGGCGAAAACCCTGCAGGAGTTCATCACCTGGGGAAAGGCTCGCCCGACCGTGGACTGGGCCTCTCCCGTTCCAGGCTCCATGCCTCATTTCATCGGCGCCGAGCTGTCGCGCATGGCCGGACTTTCCATGAACCACATCCCCTATCGCGGTTCGGCACCGGCGGTGGCGGACCTGCTGGCGGGCACGGTGCAGACGGTGATCCTCCCACTCGGCGAACTAACCGCCTTCCACCGCGCCGGCGAGGCGCGGCTGCTTGCCATCTCCTCCCCCCAGCGCCTGCCGCGGCTGGACGAGGTGCCCACCTTCGCCGAGGCCGGCTTCCCCGACCTGACGCATGAGGAATGGTACGGCGCGGTCCTGCCCGCGGGAGCATCGCCGGCCACCCTTTCGGCAATGCACGAAGCCATCGCGGCCGCCGCAGCGACGCCAGAGATCAAGGATGCGCTGGCGCGGATCGATATCCAACCGCACGTCATGGATCCCACAGCTTTCCGTGAGCGCATCGCGCGCGAAATTGCTCTCTGGGGCCCAATTGTCGCGGCATCCGGTTTCAAGCCGGACGAATGAGACCGATTCCGCCCGGTTGACACCATGATGCTCCGAGGATGCCTATGGACACGAACTTTCCGCCCGACCGGCTTCCCGACCGCTATCTCCCCTT
This sequence comes from Roseomonas sp., assembly GCA_036563555.1. GTDB lineage: Bacteria > Pseudomonadota > Alphaproteobacteria > Acetobacterales > Acetobacteraceae > Roseomonas. The sequence goes on from DATCMG010000421.1 coordinate 856, forward strand.
CCCGCCTGGCATCGAGCCCGAGGTGCCGGTTGAAGGTTACCCGAATACCTGGATCCATACCCCTGCACAGGCATTGATCCGCCGGCCGGTGACGCGGACCGAGGCGACGGGCCCGATGGATCTCTGGCGCAAGCTACCCTGCGACGAGAGCAATCTGGCCGTTCTCGGGCCGGGCAGAATAGCGCAGGGCCAGCTCATGCACATGTCCGGCAGGATCCTCGACGAGGAAGGCCGCCCGGTGCGTGGCGCGGTGGTCGAGTTGTGGCAGGCCAATGCCGCCGGCCGCTATTACCATCCCATCGATCAGCGCGACGCGCCCTTGGACCCGAACTTCATCGGTAATAGCCGCGTGCGGACGGATGAGGAAGGCCGATATGCTTTCTTTACCATCAAGCCCGGTGCCTATCCCGTACCGGTGAAAGATACCTGGTGGCGTCCGCCGCACGTCCACTTTTCCGTGCTTGGTCCCTCGTCACTCTCCCGGCTGGTGACACAGATGTACTTCCCGGGCGATCCCATGAACGAATGGGACCGCATCCTGAACTCCATCCCCGATCCGGCGGCGCAGGCGCGGTTGATCGCCCGCCAGACTCATCCCGCCGAAGTCGGCGATGGCTGGCTCGCCTTCACCCACGACATCGTGCTGCGTGGCCGGTATTCGACCCCGGAGGCCCCATGATGTCCGAGATGACGGAGTTGCTGCCGCCCACATCGCAGCACACCATTGGCCCCTTCTTCCCCCGCACCTTCTTCGGCCGGGACGATAACGACCTCACCCGCGTAAATGCCGATGCCGAACCCTCCACGCGTGGCGAGACAATCCTGCTGCGTGGTCGCGTAACGCGTGAAGGTGGGTTTCCCTGCCTGAACTCTATCCTGGAAGTATGGCAAGCCGATGCCAGCGGCCGCTTCAACCACTCCCTGGACCCGCAACAGCACTTGGCTGATCCGGATTTCCTGGGTTGGGGGCGCACCTGGACAGATGCGGATGGGCAATTCGAATTCCGCACCCTGCTGCCCGGCGGTTATGACGATCCAGCCGGGCATCGCGCACCACATGTCAACCTCACCGTCATGGGCGCGGGGCTGATGCGGCGGGTGCTGACGACAGTCTTCTTCCCGGACTTTACGGCGGAGAACGCGACCGATCCCTTGTTGAATCTCGTGCCCGAGCCACGCCGCCCGCGCCTGATCGCAGCGCCGAATGGAGAAGCCGATGGACTTCGCGTCTTCCGCTTCGACATTCACCTGCGCGGGAGCCCGGAGGAGGAAACACCCTTCTTCGAGGATTGAGGCAAAGCGGGAGGACACGGCAGCCACGCCTCTCCCGGTCAGTTTTGGGTGTGCCAATCAAGCCACCGGCCCACAGGCACGAACCAGGCAACAAGAGGGAAGCGGGTGTCTCGCCAGGCCTCTTTCGAAAGGATCACGGTGCCGATCACCTATGACATGATGAAGCGGGTCACGGCGCAGCTCTACGAGTGGTCACTCCGCAAGGTGCCCGACGACACGCTGGAGGCGCTTCGCCACGCACGCGAGGCTGAAACGAATCCTGTGGCCCAGCGCACCCTCGGCATCCTGCTGCGCAGCGCCGAAATGGCGGAGACGCAGGACCGGCTGGTATGCTCGGACTCCGGCGTGCCGAACTATGTCATCGCGATCGGAACCGGGGTCCGGCTGGAAGGCGATATCAAGCGCGCCATCTCAGACGGCTTCGACGAGCTGGTCGCCACGACCAACCCACCGCTGTTGAAGCATGTGACGAACCCGCTGACAAACGAGCGTAGCTATCGGGGCAAGGACATGCCTCTGGTCACCTGGGACCTGATGGACGGCGCCGACCACGTCGACATCACCTGCCAGCCTAAGGCGCTCGGCTCCGGCCGGTGGGCGGCGATGGAGATTTTCACCTTTCCCACGCTGGAGCAGATCGAGCGCTTCGTCATGGAGTGCGTGCTCAAGGCCGGCTCGCAGCACTGCCCCCCCGTGAATATCGGCGTCGGCATCGGTGGCACCTTCGACTACTGCGCGAAGCTCGCAGCGAAGGCGACGCTGCGGCAATACGGCACGGTCAACCCTGAACCTGTTCTGGCGGCCATGGAGGGGCGGCTGCTGAAAGCAGTGAACGCGACCGGCTTCGGCCCGATGGGAACGGGTGGGGACACGACCGCACTCGGCGTGCACATCGAATACGCCGCCGGTCACGGATTCACGCCGGTCGCCGTCGCTTTCAACTGCTGGATCAATCGCCGCACCCGGGCCCGCCTATACGAGGACGGGCGGGTGGAGCGGATCGAATAGATACGGCCATGGAGGAGGAGATCCGCCGGCTGCGCATGCCGCTCTCGCGCGAGGACGCACTATCGCTGCGTGCTGGTGATATGGTGTTGCTCGATGGCGAAATCGTCATCACTGCCGGCCTGCCGACACATCAGCGGCTTGTCGAATGCGTGGAAGGCAAACGGGATGTGCCGCGGGACCTACAAGGCGCTGGGCTGTTCCATCTCGGATCCTATTCGCGAGAACTACCGGATGGCAGGTTCGAGGTCCTGTATATGAATCCCACCACCAGCACGCGCTTCAACGCGCTGATGCCAGGTCTCATTAGGCATTTCGGCCTGCGTGCGGTGGGCGGCAAGGGCGGGCTGGATGCCAGCTGCGTCGAAGCAATGCGAGAAACGGGTTGCGTCTATCTCTCTTTCGTCGGGGGCGGCGCCCCGCTGCTGTCGGACGCGATCCGGGAGGTTGTTTCGGTCCATTGGAACGATCTTGTTTCCCATTACCGGCTGGTGACGTTGCGGGTGGAGGGGCTCGGCCCCGTGACGGTGGGCGTCGACGCCCACGGAAACAGCCTCTATGGCAATCTCAGCCATGCGGCGGCAGCGCGGCTGCCGGCCATCATGGCGGAACTGGCCCGGGCGCGGGACAAAGCCGGAGAAGCTTTATGACACGCGAAACCATCCTGCTCCTGGCCTCCCTGCCCAAGGACCTGCGCGACGCGCTCGCCGCGCAGTATGAGCTGGTGGAGCGAGACAACCCGGCGGCACGAGAGGCGCGTATCGCCGTCACCACCGGTATGGCGGGGGCCGATGCTGCGATGATGGAATCCCTGCCCGCCCTGCGATTGGTCGCCTCTATGGGCGTGGGGCTGGATCGCCTCGATCTGGCCGCCGCGAAGCGCCGCGGCCTTGCCGTGTGCCACACACCGGACGAGTTGACGGAGGATGTGGCGGATTTTGCCATTGGCCTGCTCTACGCCGCCGCACGGCGCATCGCGGAGGCGGACCGTTTCGTGCGCTCTGGCCGCTGGTCTCATGAGCGCATGACTCCCGGAACGAGCCTATATGGCAAGAAGGCGGGCGTGGTCGGTCTCGGCCGGATCGGGTTCGCCATTGCCCGGCGTGCGGCCGGCATCGGCATGGATGTCGCCTGGACCGGGCCGCGCCCGAAGCCGGAGGCACCCTGGCCCTACCTGCCCGGGATCGGCGCGCTGGCAGAGCGTTCGGATGTGCTGATTCTGGCGGTCCCGGGCGGAACGGAAACCCGGCACATGGTCGATCAGGCCGTACTGGCGGCGCTCGGCCCGCGCGGCATACTGGTCAATATCGCACGCGGGTCCGTGGTGGATGAACCAGCGCTGCTGGCGGCGCTGGAAAGCGGCGTCATCGCCGGTGCAGGCCTCGATGTTTTCGCCAGCGAGCCCGCGCTGGACCCGCGCTTCCTTGTCCTGGAGAACGCCGTCCTGGCGCCCCATTATGCCTCCCTGACACGGGAGACACGGGCGGCCATCATCGGCCGGATGCTCAGGGACATCGCGGCCTTTCGGGAGGGACAGCCCTTCTTCAATGCCGCAGCCTGACCTTAGCCGGGCCGCGTCTCGCGCGCAGCCCCCTGATTATGCGAGAAAGGTGGCATGAACGCCCCTCCTGGTAAGCTTGACCTCAGCCGCAGTGCAGTGCCGCGCTACATCCAGCTCGCCACCCTGTTCCGCCACCGGATCGAGGCAGGCACCTGGAAGCTGGGGCAGCAGATCCCGACGGTGGACGAGTTGGCAACGGAGTGCAGCGTCGCCCGGGCCACCATCCGCCAGGCGCTGGATCAGCTTGAGCAGGAGGAGCTGATCGAGCGCTTCCGCGCCAAGGGAACCTTCGTCCGCAAGACTCCTGCCAACCGCCTGTGGTGCGATGTGGAGGCGGACTGGAACGGCCTGCTGCGCTCGCGCGAAGGTGCTGAGATTGAGATCCTGAGCGACGCCGATGGCATCCCCGGCAATATCATTCCGGACAGCATTGGTAAGCCGGCTCCGCTCTATCGCCATATCCGACGCCGCCACTGGCGTGACGGGCAGCCCTTCCTTCTGGCCGATGTCTATCTCGACTCCCGCCTTTCGTCGCTGGTGAGCGCCGAGGATCTGAGCACCAAGACCGCTCTGCGGCTGGTGGCCGAGCTGAAGGGCGTGCGGATTGTTGATGCGCGGCAGACGCTGACCATTGGCGTTGCCGATGTGGAGAGCGCCCATGCACTGCAGTTGCCACTGAACGCGCCGGTGGCTCACGTTCATCGGGCCGCCGTCGATCAGAAGGGCTCCCTGGTCCTGGTGGCCGATGGCGTCTACCGCGGCGACGTGGTTCGGATCGACATAAAGCTGAAATAGTTTCTTTCGTACTGGACTTGGAAGACCCTGCGAGTCATAAAGGTCATACAACTGGTTCAACGAATTTTAGGGGAACGCCATGCTCCGTCCGGAACATGTCCTGCGGTGCGCAGCATGAGGCTTCACTGGTCTCCGCGCTCCCCTTTCGTGCGCAAGGTGATGGTGGCGGCGCATGAGTTGGACTTGGCCGATCGGATCCAGACGGTGCGCACCGTGGTCCGCATGGGCGCGCCGAACCCGGATCTCCTGCCTGACAACCCGCTCAGCAAAATCCCGACACTGGTGCTGGAGGACGGCCGCGTACTGTTCGACAGCCTTACCATCATCGAATACCTGAACGACCTCGCGGGCGGAGGACGGCTCTTTCCATCGGGACGGGCGCGCTGGGAGGCGCTGACGCGCCACGCTCTCGGAAATGGCCTTCTGGACCTGCTCATCCTCTGGCGGAATGAGCGTGACAAGCCCGCCGCAGCACAGACAGCGGAATGGCTGGACAGCTTCGCCACTAAGACCGGCGCGACTCTGGATCATCTGGAACGCGAGGTCCCAGCCCTTGCTGCGTCACCCTTCGGGATCGGCCACATCGCCATCGGTTGTGCTCTCTCCTATCTCGACTTTCGTTTCCCCGATCTGGCCTGGCGAGACGGGCACCCTGCCCTGATGCACTGGCACGCCGATTTCGCCGCAAGGCCATCGGCCCGCGCGACGGAGGCCATCGATGGCTGAAGACATCTCGCGCCAGCAGCAGCGACAGGGGCCGCTCTCCCATCTGCGGGTCCTGGATCTCAGCCGCATCATGGCCGCGCCCTGGGCAACGCAGATCCTGGCCGATCTCGGCGCCGATGTGATCAAGGTGGAGCGTCCCGGCAGTGGCGACGACACGCGCTCCTGGGGGCCGCCTTTCCTGAAGGACCAGGAAGGACAGCCCACGACCGATGCCGGCTACTTCCTGGCAGTGAACCGCGGCAAGCGCTCCGTCACGGTGGACATGGCCAAGCCCGAGGGGCAGGCGATCATCCGCCGCCTGGCCGAGGGCGCGGATATCGTGCTGGAGAATTTCAAGGCAGGGGCCCTGGCCCGCTACGGACTTGATGCAGCCTCACTGCGCGCTGTGAACCCGCGCCTGATCTACTGCTCCGTCACTGGCTTCGGCCAGGACGGGCCGCGCCGTGACCAGGCCGCCTATGACTTCGCGATCCAGGCCATGGGCGGGCTGATGAGCATCACCGGCGAGCGGGATGACGCGCCTGGCGGTGGCCCCCAGAAGGTCGGCGTGCCGATCGTGGACCTGATGACCGGCATGTACGCCGCCGTCGCGGTGCTGGCTGCCCTGGCGCGACGGAACGAGACAGGCGTGGGTGAGACCATCGACCTTGCCATGCTGGACGTCGCCTCGGCCTTCCTGGCCAACCAGGCCACCAATTGGCTGCTCTCCGGGCGCGCGCCGAAGCGCGGCGGCAACCGCCATCCCAACATCCAGCCGCAGGACGTCTTTCCCTGCGCCGATGGCCAGCTTGTGCTCGCCGTCGGCAACGACGGGCAGTTCCGCAAGCTCTGCGAGGCGCTGGACCGAAGGGACTGGGCCGATGACGAGCGCTTCGCTACCAATGCCGGCCGCGTGCGCAACAACGCGGTGCTGACACTATTGCTGGCTGAGCGATTCCGCGACTTCCAGCGCGTGGCGTTGATGGAGGCTCTGGATGCCGCCGGGGTGCCCTGCGCGCCGATCAACGACATCCCGCAGGTCTTCGAGGATCCGCAGATACAGCACCGCCAGATGCTGCGCCACCTGCCCCACCCTGCCGCCGGGACCGTACCGCAGGTGGTCAGCCCAATGCGCTTCGCTGAAGCCCCGCTGCGCTTTGATCGCGCCCCCCCCACCCTCGGCCAGCACACGGAGGAAGTCCTGGCCGAGCTGGGTCTGGACGAGGCTTCCGCCGCCGGCCTCGCCGCACGCGGCGTCATCTGAGGAGCCACCCGATGGCCCGCATCCCCCTTCCGTTCCCCGACGAGATGTCGCCCGAGCAGCGCCGTGTGCATGATGCGGTGGTGGCCGGCCCGCGCGGCCAGGTGATCGGCCCGTTGCGTGCGGTGATTCACAGCCCGGATCTCGCGGAGCGCTGGTCACGGCTGGGCGAGTTCCTGCGCTACGGCACATGCCTGCCGAAACGCCTGAACGAGCTGGCCATCGTCGTAACCGGCCGCCGCTGGTCTAGTCAGGTCGAGTGGTGGGTCCATGCCCGCGCCGCAGCCGAAGCCGGCATCCCGCAGGCTGCCATCGATGCGATCCGACGCGGCGACCCACCGGCTTTCGACCAGACGGACGACGCGTTGGTCTACGAATTTGCCCGCCACCTGCAGCTCTCGGGCCAGGTTCCGCCGCCCATTTATGATGCGGCACGAGATCGCTGGGGGGCACGAGGCGTCGTCGAGCTCACGGCCGTCATTGGCTACTACACCATGGTCTCGATGACGCTGAACGCACATGAGATCCCGCTGCCGGACGGCGTAACATCGCCGCTGACTCCGCCGGATTCCGGCCTGGCGCCGCTGGCACCCACGCCGCTCACCATCGCCGCCAAATAGGGAGAAGCCTATGATTCCGGGTCTAGAGGGCCTCGAACGCTTCCGCGTCGATCTGGCGAATCATGTCGCAGTCGTTACCATCACCGCACCACCGGTGAACGCGCAGGACCGGCGCTTCCGCGAGGAGATCGTGCGCGTCTTCGACGTGCTGCACGACACGGACGATGTACGAACGGTGGTGCTGACCGGCGAGGGCCGTGCCTTCTCCGCCGGCGCTGATCTGCGGGAACGCCCGAACCTCGCCGAAGAGCCCGGCGGCTACCCCCGCCACAACCGCCTCGTCCGCGCCTCCTTCGACGCGGTGATGGAATGCGGCAAGCCCATCGTGGCCGCCGTGAACGGTGCGGCGATCGGCGCCGGCTGCGTGCTTGCGCTGTGCTGCGACATCCTGGTGGTGGCAGAGGAGGCTTTCCTCTCCATGACCGAGGTGGATGTCGGCCTCGCCGGCGGTGTTCGCCACGTGCTGCGCTTCCTCGGCCAGTCCGATGCGCGGCTGATGATCTACACCGCGAAGCGCATCACCGGACCGGAGCTGCTGCGCATGAACGCCGCCTCCCTTTGCGTGCCGCGCGAGCGCTTGCTGGAGGAGGCCACGGAAATCGCCCGCCAGATTGCCTCCAAGGCGCCGCTCGCCGTACAGGCCGCCAAGCGCTCCTTCAACCTGACGGAGGAGATGCCGCTGCGCGACGGCTACCGCTACGAGCAGAGCCAGACGGTCGCCCTCGCCCGCACGGAGGACACACGGGAGGCGCAGCGCGCCTTCGCCGAGAAACGCAAGCCCGCCTTCCAGGGGCGTTGAGCATGGCGGCCGACCTCTCCCCCGACGAGCTGGCCGCTCTCGACGAGGGCGTCTTCCGCGCGCATGTCCGGGAGTGGATCGAGACGAACTATCCGCTCGAAACCCGCTACTCCACGCGCCGCTTGCACTGGCACGAGAACAAGCCCTGGTACATGGCCCTCTCCCGCAAGGGCTGGCTGGCCCCGGGCTGGCCACGGGAGTACGGCGGCATGGGGCTGGATGCCCCGCGCCAACTTATCATGATAGAGGAGATGGAGCGCTTCGGCGCGGCGCGCGTGAACGACATGGGGCTGATCATGCTCGGCCCCATGCTGATCCGCTACGCCTCGGAGGAGCAGAAGCGCCACTTCCTGCCGCGCATCCTCTCGGGCGAGGATATCTGGTGCCAGGGCTATTCCGAGCCCAATGCCGGCTCCGACCTCGCGGCGCTGCGCCTGGACGCAGCGGATGAGGGCGACCACTGGGTGCTGAACGGCCAGAAGACCTGGATTACCCTCGCCAACGACGCCAACTGGATTTTCGTCCTCGCCCGCACGAACAAGATTGGCAAGAAGCAGGAGGGCATCTCCTTCCTGCTTCTGCCGATGGACAGCCCCGGCGTCTCGGTGCGCCCCATCATCAACCTCGACCTGCATGATGAGTTCTGCGAGGTTTTCTTCGACAACGTCCGCGTACCCAAGGACATGGTCGTCGGCCAGGTGGACAAAGGCTGGACTTATGCCAAGGCGCTGCTGGGCTTCGAGCGCATCGCCATCGGCTCGCCCAAGCTCTCCTCCAACGGCCTGGAGCGGCTGAAGGCCTTGGCCGTTGCGGTGGGGAAGGACAAGGACCCCGCTTTCCTCGACGCCTACGCTCGCTTCAGCATGGAACTGGCTGACCTCAAGGCCCTCTACGAATCCTATGTCGAGCGGCTGAAACGTGGCGAGGCGATCGGGCCGGATGTCTCGATCCTGAAGATCGTGCAGACCGAGCTGTTCCAGCGCATCACCGATGCCATGCTGGAGATCGCGGGGGGCAATGCCGGCCTGCTGGAGCCCATGCCCGGCAAGGGTCTGCACCCCGCCGGTTCCTTCCTGCTGGCTCGCCCTTCCACCATCTTCGGCGGCTCCTCGGAGATCCTGCGCAACATCCTTGCCCGCAGCGTGCTGGACCTACCGGCATGAGCGGCGCCCTACCCCGCATCCGCGTGCTCGACATGACGCGGGTCTTCGCCGGTCCCTGGGCGGCGCAGATCTTCGCCGATTTTGGTGCGGAAGTAGTGAAGGTCGAGCATCCCCGCGGCGGCGACGACGTGCGCCGCATGGGCTTCCCGCAGAAGGACGCGGAGGGCAACGAGACGGGCGATACCTCCTCCTTCCTCGCCATGAACCGCGGCAAGCGCTCAGTGGCGCTGGACATCGCCACGCCTGATGGACAGGAGATGCTGCGCGCCCTCGCTGCCAAGGCGGATGTGTTCATCGAGAACTTCAAGGCGGGCGGCCTTGCCCGCTACGGGCTGGACTACGCCTCGCTCGCTCGGGAGAATCCGCGCCTCGTCTACTGCTCCATTACCGGCTTCGGTCAGGATGGCCCTTACGCCGCCCTGCCCGGCTACGACCCGATCTTCCAGGCGATGAGCGGGCTGATGAGCGTCACCGGCGTGCCGGACGGCCAGCCCGGCGCCGGCCCCAACCTCGTCGGCTACAGCGTCTCTGACATCAATGCCGGCTTCTACGCGGCCATCGCCATCCTGGCCGCGCTGCACCACCGGGACACGATCTCCGGCCGGGGCCAGCACATCGACCTGGCGCTGCTCGACGCGCAGCTCGCGGCGCATTCGCACATCGCCATGAACTACTTGGTTTCGGGCAGGATGCCGGTGCGCGCGGGAGCCGCCTCGCAGATCAACACGCCCTGGCAGAGCTTCGACACGGCAGACCGGCCACTGATGGTCGCGATCGGGAACGACCGGCAGTTCGCGCAGTTCTGCGAGGCGCTGGGCCTGCCCAACCTGCCCGCTGACCCGCGCTTCACCACTAACCGCAAGCGCATGGCGCACAAACCGGAGCTCCTGCCGCTGCTCCAGGGGGCGCTGATGGCGCGCACCGCGACTGACTGGATGGGGATCCTGAACGCGGCCGGCATCTCCTCCGGCCCGCTGAACGACTTCGGGGCGGCGAAGGAGGATCCGCAGCTCCGTCATCGCGGCATGTGGCAGGAGATGCCGCATCCCCGCGCCGGAACCATGCCCTTCGTCGCCAACCCTGTGCGCTTCTCCGAAACGCCTGTCCATTATGGCCGTGTGCCGCCGCAACTCGGTGAGCACACGCAGGAGGTTCTGACGGATTGGCTGGGCACTGAGGCTCCAGCCGCCCCATGACGCGCCCGCTGGTATCGCACGCGGCCCTGCGCCGCTTCCTGCACCCCGGCAGCATCGCGGTGGTCGGCGCCAGCGAGAGGCCGGGCGCTTTCGGCGCGCGCGTGTTGGATAACCTCTCCGGCTACGGCGGAGCGATCTGGCCGGTGAACCCCCGCTATACGAGCCTGGGTGGGCGCGCCTGCTACGCCTCGCTTGAAGCCCTCCCGAGTGTTCCGGACTGTGTCGCCATCGCCACCCCACGCGAGGGCGTGGCGACGGTACTGGAGCAGGCTGCCTCGGCCGGGGCGGGCGGCGCCGTCATCTTTGCCGCTGGCTATGCCGAAACGGGCTTGGCCAACCGCCTCGCGGAGCAGAGAAGCCTTCTGGCCAGCGCCGGCACGATGCCGCTGCTTGGGCCCAATTGCCTTGGCTTCAGCAATTTCCGCCTCCAGGCCGGCGTTACCTTCTCCGCAGGCCCGAAAGCGTCCTCGCCGCCCGGACCCGCCTTCGGAGTTGTCAGCCAGTCCGGTGCCCTCGGCTACGCGCTCGCCCAGGCGGTGGAACGTGGCGGCGCGGTGAGCCATGTGCTGACGGCAGGCAATGCGGCAGGGCTGGATGCCGCCGATCTCGTCGCCTTCCTCGCGGAGGAGCCGAACTGCGAAGCCATCGCCTGCGTCGTGGAAGGGCTGGCCGAGCCGGACCGGCTGTTGGCTGCGGCCGCCTTGGTTGCGAAGGCGGGCAAGCCCCTTCTGATACATAAGATGGCCATTGGCGCTCAGGGTGCAGCGGCTGCGCTCTCGCATACCGGGGCGGTGGCCGGGAGCCACGCCGTTTGGCAGTCGGCGCTGCGCGAGGCGGGCGCGGTCCTCGTGGAGGATTTCGCCGCCCTGGCAGAAATGGCAGCCTTCTTCGCCAAAGCGCCGCCGGCGCCGCGTGCACGGGGCGTTGTCGTGGTCTCCACCTCGGGCGGCGCCGGAATCCTGGCAGCCGACGCCGCGGACCGCCATGGAGTGCCTCTTCCCCAGCCCGGCAACGCCGCCGCGGCGATTCTGGAAGCTCGAATTCCGGAATACGGCGCCGCCACCAATCCTTGCGACCTCACGGCACAGGTGCTCAACGATGCCGAGGCGCTGGTGGCGTGCACAGAGGCGCTGGCAGCCGATTCCACCTTCGGCGCCCTGCTCTACCCCAACACGCATGCCTATGCCTTCTCGGCCAACCGCATCCCGGTGATGGCCGGGATCGCGTCGCGGCATGGAAGCTTCCTTTGCGTTCCCTGGCTGGCCGAGCTTCACGAAAACGAGGCGGCACAGGCCACGCATGCCCTGCCAGGAGCGGCGCTCTTCTCCTCGATGGACCGTTGCTTCGCAGCCCTCGCTGCCTGGGGCGAACGCGCCGCGCACATGGCCCAACCCTCAGACCGGCCTGCTACCCTGGAGGCATCCGCGAAGCGCCGTGTCCAGGCCTTGCTGGATGCCGCGCCGGGCTCACTCCTCACGGAGTCCTACGTCAAGGCGGTGCTCGCGGCCATTGGCGTGCCCGTGGTACCGGAACGGCAGGTTCCTGATGCGGCGGCCGCCCTGCTCGCGGCCGAGGAACTGGGTTACCCCGCAGTCCTGAAGGCCGAAAGCCCCGACCTCCCGCACAAGACCGAAGCCAGTGCGGTGCGGCTCGACCTGCGCGATGCAGACGCTCTGCGTAGCGCCTGCGAGGAAATGCTGTCCCACCTCGCGCAGCGCGATCCGCCACCTCGGCTGGATGGGCTGCTGATCCAGCCCATGCTTCCACGCGGGGTGGAAGTGATCATCGGTGGCCGGCAAGATCCGCTGTTCGGTCCGGTGGTGGCGGTCGGGCTAGGTGGCGCGATGGTGGAACTGCTGGGCGACATGGCAGTCGCACCCGCCCCGATCGGCCCAGCACAGGCCATGCGGATGCTGCGTAGCCTTCGTGGCTTTCCGCTACTGGCAGGCTTCCGCAGCGCTACGCGGGTCAATCTCGAAGCGCTTGCGGAGATCCTCTGTCGTGTCTCGGCCCTGATGACCGAGGAGAAGCGGATTACGGAGATAGATATCAACCCGCTGATCTGCCGGGGCGAAGACATCGTCGCGGTAGACGGGCTGATCGCGCTTGGCACGGGAGCGCAACCATAGACTTCACCTCCCTGCCACGCAGAAGGGCCAGTTTTACATACTTCAGTAGGAACCCGCCCTGTCCGGCGGGAAGCAAGGAGGAGATCCAAATGCTCACCCGACGGCAAAGCCTCGCCCTGCTCGCAGCCGCACCTGCGATGCGCATCCTTCCGGCTCTCGCCCAGCCCGGCTTTCCTGACCAGCCCGTGAAAATGATCGTGCCCTTCGCAGCGGGCGGCCCTGCCGACATCATCGCGCGCATTCTCGGTCAGGTGATGGGCACCAAGCTGCGCCAGCCCATAGTGGTGGACAGCCGCTCCGGTGCCGGCGGCATGGTCGGGGTGGAAGCCGCGGCACGTAGCCGACCGGATGGGCTGACGATGGTTCTGGCCTCGACCGGGGCGCTGGTGGTGCTGCCGCAGATAATGCCACGCATGGCCTATGACGTGCAAAAGGACCTGGCACCGATCACCCATGTCCTGTCGGTTCCGCAGATCCTGGCCGTGAGCCCGAAGCTGGGGGTGAAATCAGTAGCCGAACTGGTGGCACGGGCCAAGCGCCAACCGGGCAAGCTGACCTATGGCTCGGCGGGCAATGGAAGCTCCCTCCACTTGGCGGGCGAGTTGTTCCGACTACGGACGGGCATTGAGATTGTCCATGTTCCCTATCGTGGCGCTGCGCCGGCGGTAACGGATCTCCTGGCCGGCACCATCGACATGATCCTGGCCGATGTGCCGGTGGTGCTTCCGCACATCCGCAACAATGCGCTGCTTGCACTGGCCGTGACGGCGAAGGAGCGCAACACCTCCCTGCCCGAGTTGCCCACCATGGCCGAGGCCGGGGCGCCGGATGTCATCTCGGAAACCTGGTACGCCCTCTTCGCGCCTGCCGGTACGCCGGCTGACCGGATCGCCACTCTTCACGATGCGGCCGCCGCCGCCCTGCGCGACAATGATGTTCGCCGAAGCCTCGCCGAGCAGGGCGGCACGATTGCCGGCGGAACGCCGGCGGAGTTGGCGGCTTTCGTGAAGTCTGAAACCACAAAATGGGGCGAGATCATTCGTCTCGCGAACATCAAGGTGGATTGAGACCACTCATGTCTACCAGCACGACCGACGATCGCGCAGAATCCCTCCGCATGATCCGCGATAGCGCGGCCGCGGTCGTGCCCATGGATGGCGGGCTGAGTCGTGTGCGGGGACTTCGCTTTACCCTGCCCGGTATCGATGCTTCCGTCTGGGGCGAAATGGGATCGATGGGCTGGATCGGTCTCCGGCTGCCCGAAGAGGCGGGCGGCATCGACCTCGGTATGGCGGAAGCCTGTGCCTTGTATGAGGAGCTTGGCCGCGCCCTGGTGCCGGAGCCGTTGATCGCCGGTGCGCTCTCCGCCCGCCTGCTGGCTGCCGCCGGTGACGCGATGCTGCTGCCGGGATTGCTTGCGGGTGAGACCGTTGTGTTGACCGCCTGGCAGCAATCCGTGGATGCGCTGGATGCGCCAGGCGATCTCGGTGCGCCTCGCGTCTTCATCCCCATGGCGGCCGCAGCGCACAGCTTCCTGCTGCCGGTGCGTGAGACGAGCGGCATGACCCTCTATGCGGTTCAAGGTCACCGCCCGGCGGTCCTCAAGACCCAGGACGGGGGCCACGTGGGTACGCTGGCCCCCGACCTGCGTGATGCGAGGCTGATCGCCGAGGAGGTGGCAGAGACGATGGCCCTGGCGCTGGACGAGGCAGCGTTGGGCACCGCAGCCTATTTGCTCGGGGTCATGGAGCGCTCCTTCCAGATGACGCTGGACTATCTCCGGGCACGCCATCAGTTCGGCCGCCCCCTGGGAAGCTTCCAGGCCCTGCAGCACCGGGCGGCCGATCTGAAGATCCAGATTGAACTCACCCGCGCCAGCGTGGAAGGCGCCGCCACGGCGTTGGATGGCGGCTCGTCTGGCGATCCGCGGCGGGCCGTTGTTTCCCGCGCCAAGGCGCGTGCCGCCGAGGCGGCTCTCAGGGTGACGCGGGAGGCGGTGCAGCTGCATGGTGCCATTGGCTATACTGACGAATATGATGTCGGGCTTTATCTCCGGAAGGCGATGACGCTGGCTAACCAGTTCGGCTCGGCAGCGCTGCACCGCGCGCGCTACATGGAAAGCACATCCTCCGAGGATCGGTGACCAGCCCTGTGGCGCGGAAAGGCTGGCGAGCTGACGAAGACAAACCCCCGCCCCTATAGGAGCACTCGCATCAAGAGCTGATTCGGGAGCTCTGCTTCCGAATGACGTTGACGGCACCCGATGTCTTGCCATCCTTCATTCCACGGAGGAAGCAGCCATGCACGTGATCGTATCAGGCGGCGGGATCAGCGGCCTCACCCTTGCGATGTCGTTGCACCAGGCCGGCATCGGCGTTGAAGTCCATGAGGCTGTCTTGATGCCCAAACCGCTCGGCGTCGGCATCAACCTGTTGCCTCATGCGGTGCGGGAATTGACAGAGCTGGGGCTGGGTGAGCGCGTGCTGGCCGCGGGCGTGCCGACGCAGGAGCTTCTCTACGCGACCAGCCGGGGAGAGGAGGTCTGGCGCGAGAACCGCGGCCTCGCCGCCGGCTACCACTGGCCGCAGGTGAGCATCCATCGTGGAACCCTTTTCATGCTGCTGCTGGAGACAGCGCAGGAGCGCCTGGGGAATGCAATTCATCTGGGATCGCGTGGAATTTCTGCGGAGTCCGATGAGACCGGAGCCACACTACGCCTGGAGAGCGGCAGCACGGCACGCGGAGATGCAGTGGTTGCGGCGGACGGCATTCACAGTGCCCTCCGCGCGGCCTGGCATCCGGATGAGGGACCGCCACGCTGGAATGGCAGCATCATGTGGCGCGCCATCGCCGAACACCCTGGTTATCTCACTGGACGAACCATGGTGCAGGCCGGCACAAACAGCAGGAAGTTCGTCTGCTATCCCATTCGTGAGGCGCGGGACGGACAACCTGCCCTGATCAACTGGATTGCCGAGCGGAGAGTCGACCCCTCGACGTCCTGGGCTCGGGAGGACTGGAACCGCCCCGGCCGAATCCAGGACTTCTTGCCGGATTTCGAGAACTGGGAATGGCCCTGGCTGTCAGTAGCCTCGCTGATACGCGCGGCACCGACGGTTTGGGAGTTCCCCATGGTTGACCGTGACCCGCTTCCGGGGTGGACCCGCGGCCGTGTTACGCTGCTCGGGGATGCGGCGCATCCGATGTATCCGATCGGCTCCAACGGCGCGTCACAAGGGATTCTGGACGCGCGGACGCTTGCCTTCCACTTGGCCACCACCGGCAATGTTCCAGCAGGCCTGGCCGCCTATGAGGCAGCGCGCCGTCCGGCAACAAGCGCGCTGGTGCAGGCAACGCGAGGATTGGGACCGGACCGGGTGTTGGATCTGGCGGAGGAGCGCGCCCCATGTGGCTTCGGCGCGGCCGGGCGGAAGGCCGTCCTGCCAAGGGCCGAGCTGGAGGAGATCGCCCGCAACTACAAGCAGGCGGCAGGCTTCGACCCCGTGGCATTGAACGCACGGCCCAGTTTATCGGCGCGTTTGGCGGCGGAACTTCCCCGCTGCCAAGGGTAGGCCCCACCAGTTCGAGATCGCGCCTGATCTGATTACGGCGGCCATCCGCATCATTCGATGCCTTTTGACAGGGAGAGGCACAAAGGCCGGCACAGTCTGAGGAACCCTCGATCTGGCTCCGTTCCTCTTTCGGACGGACGCCCCCGCCTCGGATGGCAGCTACATAGTTGATTACGCGGGCACGCCGACGCGCCAAGAAAGATGAAAGTGAGTATCGATGATGCGACGTCGGATGCCACGAGCCGCCCCGTGACAAGGACGGTCTGGTCGTGAAAATCGATCAGCATCGGTTCACGCCGAGTTGCCGTGGGCGTAGGCCGCGACCCCGTCATGGGTCGCGAACCAGACGTCGCCCTTCGGATTCCTTGCTCAGGTCAGCGCAGATCCGAATGCGCGGTTTCGCGCAGCCGCAGGATGACCAGGGTGGACAGGATAGCCGAAGCAATAAGGTAGAAGGTCGGCGAGAGCGGCGAGCCTGTCGTGGCGATCAGCCAGGTGGCGATGTAGGGCGCAAAGCCGCCGAAGACGGCGACCGCCAGGCTGTAGCCCGTAGACATGTAAGTGGAGCGGGACGCCGTCGGGAAGATCTCCGAAATAGCCGCGGGGCCGGGGCCGGAGAAAGCCGCAATCATCAGCGCGAAGACGATCTGGACCAGTATGACCGTCCCCAGGCCGCCCGAGAGTAGAAGCAGGAACAGCGGATAGGTGAGGACGACGAATGCCAGACAGCAGGCGAGAAGCAGCGGCTTGCGCCCGATGCGGTCGGAGATCATGCCCATCAACGGCACGGTGACGACCAACACCAGCAGGCCAATGGTGTTCGACCAGAGAGCCTCCGAGCGACTCAACCCGGCATGCGCCTGAGTGAAGGTCGGCATGTAGTTGAGCATGACGTAGTAGGAAACGGTCCAGAGAATGGTGAAGCCGAAGGCGCGGCCGGCCAGGGTCCAGTTTCCAGCCTCCCCGGTGCGCGTCGGCGCCTTCTCGGCCTTGGCCTCCTGGTA
>DATCMG010000429.1:0-1616 GCA_036563555.1 Roseomonas sp.
GTGGCGCTCCGCCATGGCCATGCCGACGGCGGTGGAGATGCCCTGGCCCAGCGGGCCCGTGGTCGTCTCGATCGCGGGGTGCTCGCCCACCTCGGGATGGCCGGCAGCGGGGGAGTGAAGCTGGCGGAAGCGGCGCAGCTCCTCCACCCCCATGCCGGCATGGCCGGACAGGTGCAGCCAGGCATAGAGCAGCATCGAGCCATGACCCGCGCTGAGCACGAAGCGGTCGCGGTCCGGCCAGCGCGGATCGGCGGCGTCATGCTTCAGGAAGCGGGTGAAGAGCACGGTCGCGGCATCCGCCATGCCCATCGGCATTCCGGGATGGCCGGATTTGGCGGCTTCCACCCCGTCGATCGCAAGCGCCCGGATGGCGTCCGCCATGCGGCGCGTGGGCGTGACGGGGCGTGCGAGAATCGCATCCTGCGCCACCAGCGCCGGGCTGCGCTCGGGGGTGGCGGGCTGGCGGTCGGGTTCGAAGGTGGCCAAGTTGAGATGTCTCCCGCGGCGGTGCCGGGCGGGCATGGCGCGCCCGCCCGTTCCTGCGTCCCAGTCGCGTCGCGGCCGCTATAGAGGCGCCCCGGCCGGATGCCAACCCTGCCGGGGCGGACCTGGCCCGGCGGTGGGTGGGCGGCCCGATCTCCTTGACGCTTTCTGGTGCCACCCAGGGACAAAGCAGCCTCCGGGGCTCCCGCCCGGGTCGGGCGGACTACACGGCGCGGGGGAAATCTGCGTATTGCGGATCGACAACGACCAGGAATCGATCGTTTATGCCTTCGGACGAGGCTCCTTTGCGCCGCCTCCGCCGGGTGGCCGCGCTAGGTGTCAGCAGCCTTCTTGCCGCCGCTGCGGCTGCCGTGGCGCTGGTGCTGCTGCTGCCGGCCCATGCCGCCGCCCTCGCCGTCGTGATGCTGATGCTCGTGCTGGTCGCGGCCCTGCTGCTCGCGCTTTGCCTTGCCTGGCCTGATCTCCGTCGCGCCGCCCTGCTGCGGGAGGCGGTGGACCGCACCGCCATCCGCTACGCCGCCTTCGCGTGGGACCGTAACCCGCTGACCGAATTGCCGAACCGCTTTTGTTTCCAGCAGGTCCTGGCTCAACTCGCCGCACAGCCCGATGGCGGAACGCTCATCCTGGTGAACCTTGCTGGCCCGCAAGCCGTGAACGATCCCCTGGGTCAGGGGCTGGGTGACTCGATGCTGCGCGAGGTGGCGCGCCGGCTACGGAACCAGATCCGCCCGGACGACGATGTCTTTCGCCTGGGGGGCGACGAGTTCGCGGTGATCGCCACCGGCCTCCGCACCCCGGAGGCTGCGGGTGCCATGGCCGGCCGCATCCAGCGCGCCCTGGCCGCGCCCTTCGGCCCCGGTGGCGGCGCGCCTTTGCGTGCGGTAATCGGGCACGCCCACATGCCAGGTGACGCGCAGGAGGCTGATTCGCTGTGCCGTGCCGCAGCACTCGCGCTGGCCCAGGCGAAGCGGCAAGGGAACGGCGCTGTGGTCGCCTATGATCCCGCGCTGGGCGAGCGCGTCGCCCGCCGGCTCTTGTTGCGCGAGAAGCTGATGGCGGCGGTGGCGGCCGGGGAGTTCGAGCTGGCCTGGCAAGCCCAGGTGGACGGGCGC
>DATCMG010000431.1:0-3449 GCA_036563555.1 Roseomonas sp.
CATCCGTCACGTCGGTGGGGACCGCGATGGCCTCGGCGCCGAGCCGCTCGCATTCCTGGCGCACCGTGTCCAGCGTGTCGGCCCGGCGGGAGGCCAGGACGAGATGGGCACCGCCGCGCGCCAGGCGCTGGGCGGTGGCACGGCCGATCCCGCTGGACGCGCCCGCGATCACGACGACGGCGCCTTCGGTCCGGGGCATGGATCATTCCTCTCTGGCTGCTGGTGACGGGAATTAACCGGGCACGCCGCCAGGGGTTCCGTGCGCGACCCGAGGGGCTTTCATGCGTTCACCCATCGTCAGACAGTGCGGCGGATAACCCGCTGCGCGGCACGGAATGGAAGAAGTGCTCAACCAGCCCTTCGGACATGCCGTGGCGGATGAGGACGGGCGCCTCCTGCAGGTGAACCGGGCGCTTTGCGACATGCTCGGCTTCGAGGCAGGCGCCCTGCTGGGGCGCAACATCCGCGATATCACCCATCCCGATGACTGGCCGTGCAACGAGGTGAAGCTGAGCCAGCTCTGCGCGCAGGAGGAGCCCTTCACCATCGTGAAGCGGCACTTGCGGAACGACGGGAGCGTGATCTGGGTACAGAACTACGTCTCGTTGCTGCGGGACGCGGAGGGGCGGGTTTCGGTTTCCGCCCTGGTCCGACCGGTGTTGCCGGCCGAGGACGAGGCGCAGCGCTGGGGCGGGAACACACGGGAGGCGGAAGACGCGCCGATGGGATCGGCGGTGCCGTTGGTTCCGGAGGCCCCGTGGAAGGGCGGGGCGCCACGGCTGATCCGGTCTCGCAGGCTTTTGCCCACCAGCAGCGGGCTGCTCCACTAACCTTCGCCGCCGGAGGGCGGTTCCTGTGTCCCGCGCCTCAGGAGGTGGCGAAGTCCCGCGGCCGGATGCCCGCGTGGAAATAGGTGATCATCGAGTAGATGTCATAGACCGGCCGCCCGGTGGCGCGCTGAACCGCGGCCGCATAGGGCGGCATGTTCGTGCATTCGAGCACGATGGCGCCGACATCCGGGTGCCGCGCCACGAGGCGCTGCGCGGCCTCGACCACATCCTGCTCGGCCAGATCGACATCCATGTCGTCCTTCTCGGCCTTGATGAGCACGCGGAAGAACTCCCGCCCGGTCTCCGTTCCCTCCATGGGAATGTCGAGCGGCACGCCGACTGCCTCGAGATGCCGCGGCGTCAGGGATGAGCCGGAGACGGTGACGAGGCCGACGCGCTGGCCCGGGGGCAGCATGGCCTGCACCCAGGGCACCTGCATCATGCTGCTGGTGGCCACCGGCACGCCGACATGCGCCGCCAACTCCTTCTGGAAGAGGGAGAGGAAGCCGCAATTGGTGGTGATGGCCTCGGCGCCCTGGGAGACGAGATCGGAGGCCGCTTCCAGGAAAGCGTCGAGAAGGCCGTTCGCGCCGTTCAGCACCACCTTCTCCGGGCTTGCGCCGCGGACGAGGCGGTAGAGCACCGGGAAGGGCCAGGTGCCGCCATTGCCCATGTCGCCATGGATGCGCGGGAAGCGCGCCTCCAGCATCAGGATGCCGAGGGGCGCGCCATAAAGCGCCTTGCCGCCCTTCGCGATGCCCCGGCGGGGGGTGGTGGCGGGGATGGCGGTCATGGGCGCCTCACGAGAAGCGGGTGGGGGAGAAGGGCTCGATCGGGATCTCCGGCGGGCGGCCGGAGAGAAGCTGCGCCACGATACGCCCGGTGCGCGGCCCCGCCACCAGCCCGACATGGCCATGGCCGAAGGCGTGGATGACATCCGGGCAGCTTCTGGCGCGCCCGAGGCAGGGCATGCCGTCCGGCGTGCTGGGCCGGTGGCCGAGCCAGGTGGTGACGCGATCCGCCGGGAAGGGATTGGGCAGGCCGGGGAAGCTGCGCAGCAGGTGGTCGCGCAGGATTTCCGCGCGCTTCCAGTTGGGCGCGCCGGCGAGGCCGGCGATCTCCACCTGCCCGGCGGCACGGAGGCCGTCCTCCATGGCGTTCACCACCATCTTGGCGGCGCCAAGGCCGATGGAGTGGCGCGGGCCCTTTTCCGCGCCGCGCAGCATGACGTGGTAGCCGCGCTCGGTTTCCAGCGGCACGCGGTCGCCGAGTTGGGCGGCCAGCGGGGCGGAGCGGATGCCGCAGCAGATCACCGCCGCGTCACAATCCAGCACCGTGCCGTCGGAGAGGGTGACGCCCTTCAGGGCGCTTCCCTCCAGCCGAAAGCCGGTGGCGGCGGCCTTGCGCAGCGCGGCACCCTGCCGCCGCGCATGGGCGGCCAGCGACGCGATGTAGCGGCCGGGGGAGAGGCAGCGGCCCGCCTCCTCCGTCAGCACGGCGAAGGTATAGGCGGGATCGAGATCGGGCTCGGCGGCGCGCAGGGCCTCGCCCTCGATCTCCGTCCAGGTGATGCCGACCTGCCGGCGGATGCGCCAGCCCATCGCCTCGGCCTCGAAGCCGGCGCGGCTGTGCCAGGCATTCATCAGGCCCTTGTGCTCGATCAGCTCCGGCACGCCGGCCTCGCGGGCCAGGGCACCGTGCAGAAGGGGGGAATCCTTCAGCAGCGGGCGGAGGGACTGGGCGATGCGGAGCAGCTTCGCCTCGGTGGAGCCGGCGGCGAGGTAGCGCAGCAGCCAGGGCAGCGCCCGGGGGAAATATTGCCAGCGCACCGCCAGAGGGCCCAGCGGATCGCGCAGGAAGTCCGGCACCTTCTTCCACAGGCCGGGCGCGCTGGGGGGCAGCACCGAATGGGAGGAGAGCCAGCCGGCATTGCCGAAGCTTGCGGCCTGAGAGCCCCCGGGCTCGCCGGGCTCAATGATCGTGACGCGGTGACCGGCGCGCAGCAGCTCGATGGCGCTGGCCGCGCCTTCGACGCCCGCGCCGATCACGGCGACATGGCGGCTCACGACAGCGCGTCCACCGCACGGGCGATGCGGGCCATGGCGGTGCGCAGCTCGGCCTCGGCGGTTGCGTAGGAGATGCGGAAATACGGTGCCAGGCCGAAGATGGAGCCGGGGACGACGGCCACGTCATGCTCCTCCAGCAGGTAGCGGCAGAAATCGGCGTCCGTCTGTAGAAGCTGGCCGGAGGGCGTGGTCCGCCCGATCACGCCCGCGCAGCTCGCGAAGGTGTAGAAAGCGCCCTCGGGACGGCGGCAGGTGATGCCGGGGATGGCGTTCAGCGCCTGCACCACCAGGTCGCGGCGGCGCTCGAAGGAGGCGCGGCGCTGGGCCAGCACCTCCTGCGGACCGTTCAGCGCCTCGATGGCGGCGGCCTGGGAGACGGAGGAAGGATTGCTGGTGCTCTGGCTCTGCACCACCGCCATGGCGGCGATCAGCGGCCGCGGGCCGGCGCCGTATCCGATGCGCCAGCCGGTCATGGCATAGCTCTTGGAGACGCCGTTGACGATCAGGGTGCGGTCGCGCAGCGCCGGTTCCAGCGCGACGGGGCTGAGCGGGG